>CBQVAZ010000098.1:0-9740 GCA_967720205.1 uncultured Gemmatimonadaceae bacterium
CGCGAAAAGGGCTGATCCACAAGAACACCGCGGCGCGTCAGAAGCGCCGCATCGCTAGGCTCGCGAAAGCCTAGGGCCCTGCGCTACATGGCGGCGAGCTCGCCGCCGCAGCGCTCGCAGTACCATTCCGTCGGATAGTTCATCGTGCCGCACTCCTGACAACGGAGTGTTTTGACCTGCTCGGTCGGCATGTCCTTGAGGATCGACGGCATTGTCGACGGCGTCATCGTCGACGCGGCGACGCCAGATCCCCCTCTCTGCTCCGCCGGGGCAGCTCTGCGCCCGGTGAAGGCGGGAGTTGGCGGCTCGGCCAGCTCCTCTTCGTTAGGCGCGGATTCCTCGGCCTGAGGCGGAACCGGCTGATGGCTCAGCGACGGCGTTAGGCGCGGATCCGGGACTACAGACTTGAGGAACGCCAGCTCGTCCATCGGGCGCCGCTCTCGTGGCGGCTCCACCGCCGGCGCCGGTGCTACAGGGCTGGCCGAAGCCGGAGCGCCAATGGCCGCCGCGGCAACGTCGATGGCGCTGAGAACGCCGCGCATGCGGTTGAGCTCAGCCTCGATTCCATGTCGCTCGGACGCCAGCCGCGAGATCGCTTCATCGCATCGGGCGAACGAAGCCTGAGCCGCTTCCGGCGCGAATTCGCCGACCGCGGCACGTAGCTCGAACTCGGCGCGCTCGTCGCGCTTCTCGCCTTCGTCGCGCTCGAGACCAGCCAAACGCACCGCCAGCTCGTGCGCAGAGCTGCGTAACTCCGGCGCTCGCTGTACAAGTTGCTCCGTGACCTGGCCGAGCCGCGCGGCATAATCGCCGCGCACACGTTCGAGCACATGCCCCGGCGCGCTGCCGCGACGCGCATCGAGTTGCGCGATCCACGTTTCGTACTGTTTGCGCTCTTCGAGGAGCGCCGTGAGTGCGTCCATGTGGCCGCTCTCGGTCATGACCTACTCCGAGACTCGTTAGGTGTCCGCTGAGCGTTCGCCGCACGCGCCGCGTGCAAAGCGGCAACGGCGCCGGCGGGCAGTGCACGCGCACCGCCGAGCGATCGGGCGAGCCAAACGATGTGCGCCCCGTGCTCCAGGCTCTCCATCCGTTGGTGCGCCGAGCTCAACGTCGTGCCCACTGTCGTGGCGCCGTGATTGGCAAACAGAAACACATCGTGCTCGCTGATATATGGCTCCATCGCATCCGCGACGGCTTCCGATCCAGGAACAACAAAAGGGACGTACGCAATATTACCAAGTTGATAAACCATCTCGGGCAAAACGTCAGCCGGGAGAGTTGCGCCCGCCGCAGCAAACGCCGTCGCAAAAGGTGGGTGTGCATGCACGACTGCGGTTACGTCACTTCGCCTTCGGTAGAGGCGGACATGCATCGCTAACTCGGTCGAGGGACGAGATGCGCGCGAGCGCGGCACACGCGAACCCTCGAGACTCACTTCCACCAAGTCGTCCACCCCAACATCGACTTTGCTAACACCTGCGGGAGTAATCAGTAAGCCAGCCCGTCCTCCCCGCTCTGTGCGCACCGACACGTTACCGTCGGCACCTGCGATGAGGCCGTGGTCGTACAGTCGTCGACACACCGTGACGACTTGTCGCCTGATTGTGAGCGACACAGCCATAACGATTCCGGTCGGCTACCGCACGTCCAGGTTATGGACGATCCGACCGCTAACGATGGTACAGGTCGCACGGCCTGTCAGCTGCTGGCCTGTATAGGGCGAATTGCGGCCTTTAGACCGAAAACTGGCGGGATCGACAACCCAGGACCGGTTGAGGTCGAAAATCGTGATGTCGGCCACACTTCCGGCTTTGAGGGACCCGCCTGGAAGCTTAAAAACCCGCGCCGGCGTGACCGACATGCGATCGACCAGCGTCGTCAAATCGAGCGCTCCGGTGTGCACGACCTGGGTGAGCATCACGCCGAGAGCCGTCTCGAGGCCAACAATGCCGTTCGGGGCGTCGGCGAACTCGCGCTCCTTTTCGTCATAGTGGTGGGGGGCGTGGTCAGTCGCCACCAAGTCGATCGTGCCGTCGCGGACGGCCTCGCGCAGCGCAGCCACGTCAACGGCCGTGCGCAGCGGCGGATTCATCTTGGCGTTGGTGTTGTAGCCCTCCACCGAGTCCTCGGTGAGCGTGAGGTGGTGCGGGCAGACCTCTGCCGTGACGCGGATCCCGCGCTCTTTCCCCCAGCGAATGAGCTCGACCGACCCTTTGGTGCTCATGTGACAGAGGTGCACGTGCCCGCCGGTTCTCCGCGCCAGTAGGATATCGCGGATCACCATGATCTCTTCCGCTTCGTTAGGCACGCCTTTCAAGCCTAAGCGCGCGGAGACGATCCCCTCGTTCATCGCGCCGCCGAGGGCCAGCGTCGGTTCCTCACAGTGGTCCGCGATCGGGACCTCGAACGAACGCGCGTACTCGAGCGCGGTGCGCATGAGATGAGCGCTGACGACTGGGCGACCGTCATCACTGAACGCGACCGCACCGGCGCCGACCATCTCTCCGAATTCGGCCAGTGACTCGCCTCTCTGGGCAACGGAGATCGCACCGATCGGATAGACGCGGGCCGAATGCGCACGCATCGCCTGACGCACGATGAAGCCCACCGCGGCCTGATTATCTGTGACCGGATCGGTGTTAGGCATCGCGCAGATCGCCGTGAATCCGCCGGCCGCTGCCGCGCGCGCACCCGTAGCGATCGTTTCCACGTCCTCGCGTCCAGGCTCGCGCAGGTGGCAATGCACGTCGATGAAGCCGGGGGCGATCACCTGCCCCGTGCAGTCGATCTCTTGCGGATCGTCGTCGCGCCGGACTTCACCTAACGACTGTCCGGCGTGTTCGATCTTTCCGTCGACAACAAGCACGTCGCCGACAGCGTCGAGACCTTGCGACGGATCCAGCACGCGACCGCCGCGAAGCAGCAACGTGGAAAGTTCGCTGTGACCTCTGACCTCTGACCTTTGACCTTTGGTCATCGTTCACCCTTCGCAGCTTCAGCCAACTCAGGTTTCCCACCGGCGAGCAAGTAGAGCACCGCCATTCGGATGGCGACGCCGTTCGTTACCTGATCCAGAATCACGCTGTGCGGACCATCGGCGACGTCGGAGTCGATCTCCACACCGCGATTCATCGGCCCTGGGTGCATAATGAGGATGTCGCGCGGCGCGCGATCCAGTTTTTCGCGCGTGACGCCGAAGACGCGGTTGTACTCGCGCAACGAAGGGATGTAGCCGGCTGTCATGCGCTCGAGCTGGAGTCGCAAGATGTTGAGGACCTCGGCCCACTCGATCGCTTCTTCGATGCGCCGGAAGACTCGTACACCGAAGTCGTCGATTGCGTTAGGCAGCAGCGATCGCGGCCCGCAAACCGCTACGTCGGCGCCGAGTCGCTTGAGCCCCCAGATGTTCGAGCGGGCGACCCGCGAGTGCAGCACGTCACCGCAAAGACAAACTCGCCGACCCTCCAGCGTCTTCAGGTTGTCGCGAATCGTCAGCAGGTCCAGCAAGCCTTGAGTCGGATGCTCGTGCATGCCGTCGCCGGCGTTGATGACGTTGGAGTCAATGCGATCGGCGAGAAATCGCGCGGCGCCCGACGCGCCGTGGCGGATCACGACCATGTCGATGCGCATCGCTTCGAGATTGCGCGCCGTGTCCACCAGCGTCTCGCCTTTCTGCACGCTGGAGCCTGACGAGGCCACGTTCACAGTGTCAGCCGACAATCGCTTCTCCGCGAACTCGAAAGAGATTCGCGTGCGGGTGGATGCCTCGAAGAAGAGGTTGACGATCGTGGCGCCGCGCAGCGTCGGGACCTTCTTGATCTGACGCTCGCTGATCTCCTTGAACGGCTCGGCTGTATCGAGAACCAGGCGGATCTGGTTTGCCGTTAGGTCTTCGAGCCCTAAGAGATCCTTACCGAGGGGAACGACATGCGGCGCCGGGTCGGCTCCGCGGGGTTTCACTCTTCGTCCCTCCGCGGCACGATCACTACTGCATCCTCGCCGTCGAGTTCCTCAACGAGGACGTCCACGCGATCGCCGGCTGGAACTTCGATGACCTTGCCGACAACGTCCGGGCTAATCGGCAGTTCGCGACCGCCGCGATCTACTAGAACAGCCAGTGCGATGCGCGACGGCCGGCCGAAATCGGCCAGTTCGTCGAGCGCCGCGCGAACTGTTCGCCCGGTGTAGAGCACGTCGTCGACGATCACGACGCATTTCCCGTCCAGCGCCCAGGGTAGATGCGTGGCGCCTACGACTGGGCGGGGACCAACCGTTTGCAGGTCGTCGCGATAGAGCGTGATGTCGAGGGCACCGCGCGGAAGCTCGGTCCCTTCTCGCTCGTCGATCAGCGCGGCAATGCGATTACTGAGCTGCACGCCGCGGCGCTGAATGCCTACGAGCACCAGGTCGTCCGCACCATAGAGCTCGACGATCTGGTCGGCCATACGACGCAGGGTACGGGCAAACGACCGGGCGTCGAGGATGGTCCTGCGTTTGGCCGCCATAATCTGGGGCCCAATATGGCGCGTCACCGGCGCCGGTGGCAGTGGGGGTTTTGAGCCGCGAAACTGCTGCGACGCGCCTAACGCCGATACGCTCGCTTTGTCAGTCGGCCACGACCGCCGACCGCGGCCGCGAGCGCTTCTGTTCATACAGCATTTCATCTGCCGTGTGCAGCAGTTCTTGAATGGTCGGGGGATCCTCGGGATCGAAGCGCGCCGCTCCGACGCTAAACGACAGCGTGTACGGGTAGGCCTCGCTTCGATTCCGCTCGACAAGCGAACGCCGCAACCGCTCTACGATCTGGGCGCTTGTCCCGGTATCCGCGGCGAGCACAACGAATTCGTCGCCGCCGAGTCGCGCGATAATGTCCGAGTCGCGGAACGTTGCGCGAAGCACGCGCGCGGCGCGCTGCAACGCGATGTCCCCCGCCTGATGACCGTGCTTGTCGTTGATCTGCTTGAAGTCGTCCATGTCCACGAACAGGAGCACCAATTCGCGGTTGTTGCGCCGAGCGAACTTGATCTGCTGTTCGGCGAGCGCGAGAAAACCGCGCCGGTTGTTGAGGCCTGTTAGATCGTCGACGAGTGACAGGGCGCGCAGCTGCTCCTCTTGTTGCTGGTGCGTACGCTGAGCGACTTCGACGTCGCGTCGCTCGGACATTTCATTGCGGAAGACAAAGACGCCCGCACCCACGAGCAGGATCGCAGCGATCCACGTGAGGCGGGTGGCGATGCTCGCGTGTTTGGCAGCTGTCACGGCGTCACTGCGCGTCGCGGAGATTGTCGCCGCACGCCGTGCACGCATTTCCTGGAGAGCGGCCGATACGCGCACGCCGGCCTCGTACCGCGCCGCCAGCGCCTGACGCGACGAGTCCCGGGCCGCATTCGATAACGATGCCACGAGCCGATTGACACTCGACTCGAGCGCCACGAGCGGGCTCGCGAGCATACTGTCGGCGACGGCGAGCATCTTGAGCGCCCCGACGGCGTGCGCCAGCTCCTGGATGCCTAACGTGCGCCCCGGCGTGCTGCTCTGAGCCTGTGTCGCAGCGCGAGCGAGCGAGTCGGCGTGCGCCTCCAGAACCGAGGAGAAAGCGGTCTCGTTGCCGAGCTGCCGAGCCGCGCGCACGGCCCGCATCGACGACCAGGTGAGCGCGCCGAGCAGCACGCCGGCTGTCACGGCGCCTAGCGTCAGCTTGTTGGCAATCGAGAGCGACATGCGGTGGCGATCAATGTGTCGTCCCGCATCACCTAATGAAAGCGGAGCACGCTGGGCGTGCTGCCAGTTGCGCTAAACCTCGCGCCGAGCGGCGTTCTCGGACCGTCGCGAACTCAGGTCGATAACCTGGGACACGCGTGGCGGCTCTTCCTGCACGGCGCCCATCGAACGTGGTCGCTCGTCGAATACCGGGATCACCGTGCGATCGATGCGCGGTTTTTGACGCGGCACCCAGAGTTCCTCATCTTCAGCCGGACGCGCGTCAGCGGCGGCGGCAATACTGCGAACGATCTCTCGATCACCCATGAGCCGGAGTGCGACTGGGCGGCCCGCGAGCCGCTCGGTGATGACCCCACGGGCCGGCGAACGCGCGGCGGCCAGGACGCGCCACGCCGTACGACCGAGCATCGCCAAGCCCACGTAGGCGGCGATGTCTGCCGCGTTGAGCACGAGCTCACGACCCGGGCCGGTCGCGATCGCGATGAAGTCCACGACACCGGCGGGATGCACCAGCAAACTTGCGAGATTGCCTAACGCGGCACCGACGATGAACCCAAGCGCGAGCGGCGCTTCGGGATCGATGCGTGCGAGATCTCGGCTGGCCACCAGCATGAGCAGGATGGCGCCCGTTTTGATGACGATATTGATCGCGAACGTGTGCGCGCCGAACGAGTAGCCAAGCATCCCGGCATCGTTATGCACGACCGTGAGACGCAGCCAGCTCGCGTACACGGCGTCGTTATGGGTCAGCAGCATCACGGCCAGCTGCTTGGTCAGCAGATCGCCGAGAGCGACGAGGAGCGCGACGCGAAGCAGTGGCGTGATGTGACGCTTCACGCCCGCAAAGGTGCGGCTGAGCACAGAGTCTCGGGAGGTCTCGCGTTCAAAGAGTAGTGAGGGGCCGTCGGCATGGTGCCGAGCAATGAGGGCCTCGGCGAAAACACCCGCGTGTGACCCCTCGCGGGCGCAATGCGCACGGCGTGTGCCATCTGATTCGTCACGCAAACGACCACGGAGACGGTTGTGTCCCGGGCCAGTGTCACGCTCTCGACATGCGTGCCCTCTGAAAGAGCCGCTGTCGACCACGCGTGAGGCGCGCGTGAATCAGATCGCTTAACGCAAGGAATCGAGCTTTGCGCGCAGGCGAGCCGACGTGGGAAAGTCGCTCGTCAGCGCATTCAGCACGGCGCGAGCGCTGTCGCGTTGACCCGTCGCGTTGAGCGCATCCGCGCGAAGTATCGCCGCGTTCAGGTACAGAGTGCGACTCGTTCTTGGAGCCTGAATCGAGTCGAGCGCGGTCAGAGCGCCGACGGGATTCTTCGAGTCGCGAATCATGGACTCGATAGCGAGCAGGCGAACAGACGAATCGTTAGGGAAGCGGCGCGCCAGCTCGCGAATGAGATTCGCTGCGTCTTCGGAGTGGCCTGCGGCGCGATCGCGCTGCGCTTGATGATACAGTCCCGCGAGCAACAACCGCTCGACATCTTCGTTTTCGCCCGTTCGGATGCCCACGCCACCAGCGTAGGAGTACACCAACTCTCCGCCGTGCTCGCCCGTTTCGAACATGAAGAACATCGCGACGAGGCCAGCGGCGGCGGAGACGTAGCGCAGACCCTTCTGCTTGTTTCCACTCAGCGCGAGCGCGCCTAACTCGATGATCGCAATGCCGATGAGCAGATTGCGCGAGCGCTTTCCCCAGTCCTCGTGCTCGACGACGGCATCGCGACTGCCCGGGACCCGCTCTACTGGGCTGTGAGCTTCATCGCCTGTGTAGGCGGCCACGAACCCGCCTAGCGCGGCACACACCCATAAAGCGGTCGCTGCGTTGCTCAACCACTCGCGCTTGAACAGCAGCCACAGGAGCCGCGCCCCCGCCGCCACAAACGTGAGCGCGATCGGGAAGTGAACGACGATCGGGTGGAAGTAGCCCAGGTTGTCGAACATGGCGATAGCGTGACCGTAGACGTTAGGCGCTGCGGCAGCGGACGGGGTGGGATTCGAACCCACGAGACCCTTGCGAGTCCACACGCTCTCCAGGCGTGCGCCTTAAACCACTCGGCCACCCGTCCTGTACCCCATAGTCAAAAACAAATCGCTGCGAGTATTTAGTCTCGAGTGCAAAGTCTCGAGAATGACTTGTCACGCTGTCGTATTCTCGATTGAGCTGCGATTAAAACTCTGGGGGCTGCGCACTCAAGACTGAGTACTCAGAGCTATTTGTTTTCACTATGCGCTAACGGACAGGGTGGGATTCGAACCCACGATACGGTTACCCGTATACCGGTTTTCGAGACCGGCTCCTTCAGCCACTCGGACACCTGTCCAATCGCGCGGCGAAGGCTAACGGCCTTCGGCGGAGCGTGTCAACGCAAAGAAGGTTTGCAGCCTTTTCGCCGCTTCTTCTGCCAGAACCCCGCCGCACACTTCCGCTCGATGGTTCAGTCGGGCATGACGCAACAAATCGGCGACGGATCCCGCCATCCCAGCCTTGTCGTCCCAGGCACCGAAGACAACGCGATCGAGCCGAGCGAGCACGATGGCGCCGGCGCACATCGCGCACGGCTCCAGCGTGACATACAGCTCACATCCCGTCAGCCGCCACCCGCCTAACGTCTCTGCCGCGGCGCGGATGGCGAGCATCTCGGCGTGCGCCGTGGGATCCTGATCCCGTAGCGTGCGGTTCGCCGCGCGTCCGACGATCTCGTCACCGAAAACCACTACGGCGCCGACCGGGACGTCGTTGGCACTCGCGGCCTCGTCGGCGAGCGCGAGCGCCAGATTCAAATAGCGTTCGTCCCGCTCCTCGCGCCTGTTAGGCACTCGCGCCGACTGGCTCGGCTTTCACGAACGTGAGCGTCTCGTCGGCCGCCACATCGGCGACGATATGATCGCCGTCGCTGAACTTTCCTTCGAGCAGCTGCAGCGCCAGCGGATTCTGAATGAGCCGCTGGATCGCCCGCTTGAGCGGGCGCGCGCCGAACGCCGGATCGTACCCTTCGGTGGCGAGCAATTGCTTGGCGCGATCGGTCAGCTCGAGTGTGATCTTGCGCTCGGCCAAAAGCTGTCGCAGGCGCGCCAGCTGCAGCTCGACGATCTGCGAGATGTCTTCGTGGCCTAACGGGCGGAACAGAATGACATCGTCCACACGGTTCAAGAACTCCGGCTTGAACGTCTGCCGCAGAGCCGCGTTGACCTGCGTTTCGACGAGCCCCCAATCCTCCTGCGCGTGCTCGAGGATGAAGGTGCTGCCGACATTCGAGGTCATGATGATGACCGTGTTTCGGAAGTCGACCGTGCGGCCCTGCGAATCCGTCAGGCGGCCGTCGTCCAGGATCTGCAGCAGGATGTTGAAGACGTCCGGATGCGCCTTCTCGATCTCGTCGAAGAGGATGACCGAGTACGGGCGCCGCCTAACGGCTTCGGTGAGCTGGCCGCCTTCCTCGTAGCCCACGTATCCCGGCGGCGCGCCGATCAGCCGCGCGACGGCGTGCTTCTCCATGTATTCGGACATGTCGATGCGCACCATCGCGTGTTCGTCGTCGAACAAGAAATCGGCGAGAGCACGCGCTGTCTCCGTCTTTCCAACACCCGTCGGACCCAGGAAGATGAACGATCCGATGGGCCGATTCGGATCCTGCAGTCCGGCGCGGGAGCGCCGAACGGCGTCCGCGACGGCCTTGACCGGTTCCGGCTGCCCAATCACACGTTTGCCCAGTTCCTCTTCGAGCTTCGCGAGCCGTTCACGTTCGCTCTCGAGCATCCTCGACACTGGAATGCCCGTCCACTTAGCCACAATCTCGGCGATGTCTTCTGACGTGACCTCCTCCTTGAGGAAGCGACGCGCACCCGGAGCCTGAGCGCCGATTTGCGCCTCGACTTCGCGCATCTTTGTCTCCAGCTGCGGGATCACGCCATAACGAATCTGCGCGGCCTTTCCCAGATCTCCGGACCGCTCGGCTTGTTCCGCCTCTCCTTTCGCGGCGTCGATCTCGGTCTTGATTTTTCCGACGGCGCCT
>CBQVAZ010000099.1:0-9711 GCA_967720205.1 uncultured Gemmatimonadaceae bacterium
GTCGCCCACTTTCGACTGCGCGCGGAGGAAACGTTAGGCGATCCCGGAAGCCAGCGCAGATTGTCGCGCTGGGGATCTCGTAGCGGCATCGCGCTCGTCGCGCTTGCCGTCGCGCGACTCTGGGCGCAGTGGCTTACACTGGGCGGCAGCGAAACCGGAAGCTTTGCGGAGCTCATGCGCCCGATGCTCCTCGAGACGTTCTGGGGAGGTGCGCTCATCGCGCAAACTATTCTCGCGATCGTTGCGGCTCACGCCTTCGCCGCTGTCCCCCGCCCGGGCGCATGGAATAGAGCGGCTGTCGCGACGGTTCTCCTGGGTCTAACGCCCGCCTTCAGCGGCCACGCGATCGCCGAGTCGCGGCCGGTGCTCGGCGTCATCGCGGACAGCATCCACGTGCTCGCAGCGGGCGCCTGGTTAGGCACGCTCATCGTTCTCGTGGCAATCGCCATCCCGCTCCTTCAGAACGCAACCGCGCGCGCGGCGCTGCACGGCCTGCTCGTCCGCTTCTCGCGCATCGCTTTGGTTTCGGCAGCGTTGCTGACGCTCACCGGTCTCTACGCTGCCTGGGTGAACATCGGCTCCTGGCACGCGCTCTGGTCCACGCCCTACGGCAACGCACTCGTACGCAAGCTGTGGTCAGTCGTCGTCGCCGCCGGACTCGGCGCGATCAATTGGCGCGTGACAGTTCCGCGTCTCACGTTAGGCAAGGCTCAACGATTCGCGATGAGTGGCATCGCCGAGTCAGTTGCCGCTCTGCTCATATTCCTACTGACGGCAGTGCTCGTAGGTCAGCCGCTGCCGCTCGAATAGCCCTTGCCGCACCGCGTCTCATCCGGCACAATGGCGCCTTCACATATGCTTCCCGCCCAGGCATCCCAATGATTTGCAGTCGCCGCTTCTCGGCAGTTCTCCTTACGCTCGTCCTCAGTGTCGCTCCGCTCGCTGCGCAAGGCACAATCGCCGAGCGCACGCGCGGCATGCAGCGGATCGAAGGACTCATCCCGCTTACAATCGACGACAAGCAAGGGAAGCTGTTGATCGAAGTGCACGATTCCACGCGCGTGCTCACCTTTGTGCTGCTGGCGACTGGCCTGGGCTCCAATCCCATCGGGCTCGATCGCGCCGGTGGCGGCGACAACTACGTCACCCGCTTCGAGCGCAATGGCGAGCGCGTGCTCGTCGTCTTCGAAAATTGGAACTATCGCAGCTCGCTCGCCGCCAACAATCCGCATCAGCAGACGATCGCGGAATCATTTCCGTCGAGCACTGTCGCGGCGCTACCCATCGTCGCCGAGGAAGGCGGTCGCCTGCTCGTCGACGCGACCGACTTCGTCGTGCGTGACTGGAACGACGTGTCCGGCGCGCTCACCCGCGCGAACGAGGGGACGTACACACTCGCGCGCGACCGCTCGGGGATCTCGCGTCAGTACACGCGCGCTTTCCCGGACAACAGCGAGATCGACGTCAGCCTAACGTTCGCCGCACAGGGTCGGCCGGGCGGAACGGTTTCATCAATCGTTCCGGACGGGCGCGCGTTCACGCTGCGCCAGCATATCAGTTTCGTTCGGCTTCCTGATGACCGCTATCGCCCTCGTCGCTTCGATCCGCGCGCGGGTTTCTTCGGCATCGAATTCAAGGACTTCGCGCAGCCGATTCAAAATTGGCTGGAGCAGCGCTGGATCTCACGGCACCGGCTGCAACGGACCAATCCGGCCGACGCTAACAGTCCCTTCGAAAAACCAATCATTTATTACGTCGATCGTGGCATTCCCGAGCCGCTGCGCCGAGCGACCCTGGAAGGGGCGCGTTTCTGGGAAGAGGCGTTCAATCGCGCGGGTCTGCGCGGCGGATTCCTCGTGCGCGATCTGCCGGAAGACGCTGACCTCATGGACGCGCGCTACAACATCGTGATCTGGATCAACCGCAACGAGCGCGGCTGGTCATTTGGAGGCTCGTTAGGTGACCCGCGCACTGGCGAGATGATCAAGGGTATGGCGCACATGGATTCACACCGCGCCCGCACCGACTACAACCTCTATGCCGGGCTGCTGGGAGCGGATGCCGCCGCAGCCGACACTGCATTTGTACTGGCGAGAGTCCGCCAAGTAACCGCGCATGAGATTGGTCATACGTTAGGCATGTCCCATAACTATTTGGCGTCGACGTACGAACGAGGTTCTGTCATGGATTATCCGCCGCCACGCGTGCGGCTCGACGCCAACGGCAACATCGACGTGAGCGCGGCCTATGCGAGCGGTCCCGGTGCCTTCGACGTGTGGGCAATTCGCTGGGCCTACGGCATCTATCCGGCCGCGACAGAAGCCGACTCGCTGCGCGCCCTCATCGCCGACGGCCTGCGCAACAAATGGCTGTTTCTGTCCGACCAGGACGCACGTCCCGAGTTCGCCTCCGATCCGCGCGTCAATCTCTGGGACGACGCCGCTACCGCGACGGAGTTCCTCACCCATCAAATGAACGTTAGGCGCGTCGCGCTCTCGCGTTTCGGTGAGCGCAATCTGCGTCAAGGCGAACCGCTGGCGCTGTTGCAGGAGCGCTTCGCTCCGCTGTACTTGATGCACCGCTTCGCCTTTGCCGCGACGGCGAAAACGATCGGCGGCGTGGAATACCACAACGCTGTGCGAGGTGACGGTCAGCAAATCACGCGACCGTTGTCTGGTAATCAACAACGCGAGGCGCTGCGCATGCTGCTCACCGCAGTCACACCGCGCGAGCTCGCGATTCCGGATACTGTCATCACGCTGCTCGGTCCGCGTCCTTTTGGTTACGACCCGTACGTCGAGCTACTGGCCTCGCGCACTCGTCCCACCTTCGACGAGCTCGGCGCCGCTCGCACTCTATCGCAGATGGTGCTCGACGCGATCCTGCAGCGAGACCGTCTGGCACGTCTGGTCCAATTCGCAGCACACGATCCCGCGACATTGAGCGTGTGGGAACTGCTACAGACCGCCGAGGCGACGCTCTTTCCGGGCGCGCCGGCAGGCAGCTCACGCGACCGTGCCCTGCAGAGGGTGGCCCAGCGCGCCTATGTCGATCGGCTCATCGCCGTCGCCGCGGACAAAGAGGCCTCTCCTGAGGTTCGCGGCCTCCTCGACCACCGACTCAGGGCGCTGACGTCCAGCCTCGGCACCCGTTCGCGCGCGGCTAGCCGGCCAGAGGACGCGGCTCACCTCACCGCGCTACTCGCGGATATTCGGCGCTGGCTCGAGAAAGGGGAGGCACCGCCGTCGACGCCTGCTCTTCGGGCGCCCCCGGGCGATCCGTTCGGGATGATCGCCGACGACTGGCGTGATTCGGAGCTCGTCCCCAGGCGGCGACCATGAAACTCGACTCGTAGTTCGGCGTACAAAATCGCATCTGCGGAGTTCCTACGGGCGATGCTGGCTGGAGGCGTGTATGTCGAAGACTCGTTATGCACTGATTGCCACGCTGCTTCTCACCCTTCCCGGCATCGTGTCGGCGCAGCGAGGCCGCCGCGGCCGCAGACCCACGCGCGCCACCGAGTACGAACAGCCGCGCGACCAGCGCGCGGATCGCCACGGCTTCGGTGTGAGCTTCAACTACGGGCAACCGACGGGTGAATTCAGCAACTTTGTGGACCGAGGGTTCGGCGCTGACGGCTTCTATCGCTATACGCTCGATCGCTACGGCGTCGTCTCGCTTCGACTGGGCGGCCAGTTTCTGATTTACGGACATCAGACGCAGCGTCTGCCGCTCAGCTCCACGATCGGCAATCTCGTGCTCGTCGATGTCGCGACGTCAAATAACATCGTTGGCTTCGGCGGCGGGCTCGAGCTCGCCGCGCCGACGCCTGCCGTTAGGCCGTACGTGTTCGGCCAGCTCGGCTCCTCGTACTTCTATACGCAGACGTCAGTCGAAGGGTCGCACGAGCAGTTCGAGTTCGCGCGGACGACGAACTATCACGATTGGGTCTTCGCGCGGCAGCTGGGCGGCGGATTGCAGATCCCGTTAGGCCGCGCGCGTCGCGGGACGAGTGTGCTGCTCGACCTCGGCGCGACGTACACGTATCACGGTCCCACGCGCTACCTCAACGAGCAGGGCATCGTGAAGGTCGCTGAGGGTCAGTACGAATTCCATCCGATCCAGAGCGACGCGAACCTCGTGACATACCGCCTGGGCATCTCCTTCTCGTCACGCTAGGGGACTGCTAGTCGAAGTCTTTCTTGCGCCGCTCCGACTTTGTGCCGGAGCGGCGCTTTTTTTCGTCGAGCCGCGCCTGCTTCGCTCTCTTGGAAGGTCGCGTCGCCTTGCGCTTCTTCGGGACGTGAAGAGCGGTTCGCACCAGCGCGGCGAGTCGCTCAGCCGCGAGCGTGCGATTGCGAGCCTGACTGCGCGTAACGTCGCACACGATCCGCAGATTCCCCGCAGCATCGCGTAATCGGCCGAGTCGTTCCAGCACACGCGCGCGCTGTTCATCCGCGAGCGCACGTGATGTGCTCGGATTCCACAGCAACTCGACGCGCGATGACGTCGTGTTCACGCCCTGACCACCAGGCCCCGACGCTCGCGTCGCGCGTACCTTGAGCTCGGTGCGCGGAATGCGCACCGCATCGGTCACCACAGTGTCGTCGTCCCGCACCAGTTAGGCTGGCACTCGCGCCCGCTCGCGATGCACACGGACAGCCGCTACGCGACGTCCATCCATCGCGACAACTTCCAGCTCCGCACCCGGGATCCGCACGCGGTCGCCGATCTTGGGAACGCGCCCCATCGCGCCGAAGACGAAGCCGCCTAACGTACTCCACTCGCCTTCCGGAATGCGCAGACGGTGGTCGCTCCGCGCATCCACAAGTGAGATCGATCCGGCAAGCTCCAGCACGCCGTCCACCTCGATCGCTTCACGCGACGCCATGTCATACTCGTCAGCGATGTCGCCGATCACTTCTTCGACGAGATCTTCCAGCGTGACGATCCCCGCCGTGCCGCCATACTCGTCCAGCACGACAGCCATATGCGCGCGCGTCTTGCGCAGATCGTCGAGCACGCGTGTGGCCGCGCGCGTCGATGGCACGTACAGCGCCTCGCGCACGAAGTCGGCGAGCCGGAACGGCACCCCCTCGTCGTGCAGCCAGAGATCCTTGGCGACGAAGACGCCGACGACGTCGTCGAGTGATTCGCGATAGATGGGATAGCGCGAGTAGCGCTCTCGGCGCAACAACGCGCGGACTTCTTGTTCCGTCTCGTCGATCTCCAGAGCGATCATTTCCGTACGCGGTCGCATGACGTCGCGCACACGCTTCTCATGGAAATCGAAGACGCCGGCGAGCATCGCCGAATCGCTCTCGTCCAGCGTGCCGTGGGCACGAGCCTGCATAACGAGCAAGCGCAATTCTTCGGGCGAGTGCACCTGATGCGCTTCCGTCATCCCCTTGAAGCCCATCAGTCTCAAGAGCCCGTTCGCGGCGCCGTTCAGCACCGCGATGAATGGCGCGGTGAGCTTCGAGAACAGCATCAGCGGAAGGGCGAGCACGATGCTCGTCTTTTCCGGCGCGGATATGGCGACGAACTTGGGGGCTTGCTCCCCCAGTACGATGTGCAGGAACATCAGAATCACGAACGCCGTCGTGACGCCAGCTGCCGTGTGCGCGGCGCCCGGCGGGACTTGGATCCCCACGAGCGCAAGCAGCCGGTCCACCAGCACGGCGACCGCGGGCTCGCCGATCCAGCCTAACGCGAGCGACGCAAGCGTGATGCCGACCTGCGTGCCGGAGATGTAGTGGTCCAGCCGGCCGAGCGCTTTGAGCGCGTACTTCGCACCGCGCTCTCCTTCCTCCACCATCTGCGTCAGCCGCGACCGCCGAGACCCAACCAGGGCGAATTCCGCGGCGACAAAGAAGCCGTTCAAGAGGACGAGGCCGAACACCGCTGCCAGTCTGACAACGATGTCGCCTGCCGTAAGTGTTTCCTGCACAACCATTTGCACTTTTCTTTCCTGCTAGAGGCTTGCTCAGCGGTATGCCAACAAGACGAGTCTGGCGGCTCTTGCAACATGCAACAGGCCCAGTCGTCCTACCACAGTGGAAAATACACGCGCCGAACCGACAACCATCTTCCTGGACCCGCGTAGGCTGCTGCGGGGGATGTACTTGGGACGCGTGGCCACGTCGGGGGCGATCTTCGTCGCCGCCGTTATGGCCTGGCGCGAGGCGGACCGCAGCGCCACGCTGCTCGCGTCGCTCGTGGTTACAGCGACGCTCGTCTTCACGCTAGGCTCGCTCGCCTACAGCGATTTCCTGCGGCGCACGTTAGGCCGGACGTTCCTCACGGCCCAGGCCGCATTCGACCTCGCCGTCGTCACGGCGATCGTCCACCTCACCGGTGGCGCGTCGTCGCAGTTCGCGGGGCTCTACATCCTGGTCATCGCGACCGCAGCGTTGTTGCTGCTCGTCTCACGCGCCCTGCTCATAGCCGCGTTAGGCTGCGCCCTGTACTTCGGGGACATCCTCATCGCGCAGCGAGCCGGTCTCGATGTCTTCGTTTGGCTCCAACTCGGCGTCTTCACGACCGTCGCACTGCTGAGCGCGTATCTCGCGGCACGTCTTCGCGAAGCACGCGCTGGTCACGTGGAGCTGGTCGCGGAGCTGCATTCTGTGCGCCTACAAGCCGCCGACATCCTGCGCAACATTCGCAGTGGCATCATCACCGTCGATCCACTAGGTCGGCTCCTCTACGCGAATCCCACGGCCAGCCGGCTGTTAGGCATGCCGCTGGAAGATCGCGTGGGTGACCAGATCCTGCAGGCGCTCGAACCCGTGGCACCCGTGCTCGCGAGAGCACTGGAACGCGCCGCCACTGACGGCTCGCGCGTGACACGCGCCGAAGGGACCATTACCGTCGGCCCGCGCAGCTTCCCGATCGGACTCAACACGACAGTATCTGACACGATTGCGCCGGCAAGCAACGACAACGGAGCGGGCGGAACCGACTCGGAGGCTAACGGGCAAGCAGGAGTGACGAGCGCCACCGCGATCTTCCAGGACATCTCGGATCAGAAACGTCTCGACATGCTGCACATGCGCGCCGAGCGCTTGGAAGCTGTCGCGGAGCTGAGCTCCTCGTTGGCGCACGAGATCAAGAATCCGCTGGCATCGATCCGCAGCGCGGTGGAGCAGCTTTCGCGCTCGCCGCGCACGAACCCCGACGAGCAGCTGCTCGCGTCGTTGATCGTGCGTGAGTCGGACCGTCTGTCGCGCCTCCTCTCCGAATTCCTCGACTTCTCGCGCGTGCGCGTGACGAAGATCGAGCCGGTGGATCTTCTCGCAGTCACGCGCGGTGCCGCGAGTCTCGCGGCGGCGCATCCGGATCGCCCGGACGACGTGAAAGTCGAATGCAACGCGGCGCTGCCGGTTCTCATGGTCGAAGGCGACGAGGATCTGCTGCACCGCGCGATGTTCAACCTGATTCTGAACGCGATTCAGGCTTCGAACATCGGCGGGCGAGTGCGCGTCGAGCTCGTGGCGTTAGGCGTGGACGATGCGCCCGCCGGTATGACGTTCGATCGCGGTGGCGTCGCCATACGTGTGAGCGACGAAGGGCCCGGCATTCCGCCGGAAATCCGCGATCGCCTGTTCGATCCATTCTTTACGACCAAGCAAGGGGGTAGTGGTCTCGGACTCCCGATTGTGCACCGTGCGATCGAGGCCCATCGCGGCTTCGTTTTCGTGGACACCGATTCGCGCGGCACTCGCGTCACCGTGCTCCTTCCGACGCACCAGACCGACAACGGAGACCTCCCGTGATCGATCGTCCCAACTCCAGCGGTGCTCTGCCGAGCGTCCTCGTCATCGACGACGAATCCGGCATTGTTGACTCGCTCCGGATCTTGTTGAAGAACGAAGGATTCGCCGCCCACGTGGCGTTAGGTGGGCAGGAAGCGCTCAATCGTCTGAGCGAGATCGATCCTGACATCGTGCTTACCGACGTGCGCATGCCGACCGTTGGTGGAATGCAGGTCTTGTCCGCCGTTCGCGCGCGCAGCCCCGATACGCCCGTCATCCTCATGACCGCACAGGCGACGCTGCAGTCCGCCGTGCAGGCCGTGAACGAAGGGGCCTTCTATTATATCCAGAAGCCGTTCCGCAACGACGAGCTGGTTGCCATCCTGCGCCGCGCCGTCGAGCATCGCCGTTTGCGCGTCGAGAACAAGTCGCTCAAGCAGGAGATCAAACGACGCGACACGAGCGTTTCGGGCCGCCCGATCGGCACGAGCAAGCCATGGATGGAAATCGTTAGGCTGGCTGAAACCGTTGCACCCACCGAATCGATAGTTCTTCTCCAGGGTGAATCGGGAACCGGAAAGGAAGTCATTGCGCGCTACATCCACACGCTCTCGAACCGCACCGAAGGACCGTTTCTCTCCATCAACTGCGGCGCACTCCCCGAGAGCTTGCTCGAGAGCGAGCTATTCGGACACGTGAAGGGCTCTTTCACCGGCGCCGTGAAAGACAAGACAGGTCTCTTTCTTTCCGCCGAGAAAGGGTCGTTCTTCCTGGACGAGATCGGCGAGACGACGCCCGCGACTCAGGTCAAGCTTCTGCGCGTGCTGCAGCATCGTCAGATCATCCCCGTTGGCGCGACCGAATCGCAGCCGATCGACACTCGGCTGATCGCGGCGACGAATCGCGATCTCGAGGAAGAAATCCGTCGTGGCAACTTCAGGCGCGATCTGTTTTATCGACTGAACGTCATCGCTTTGCATCTCCCGCCACTGCGCGAACGCAAGGAAGACATTCCGCTGCTTGTCGACGCATTTCTCGCGCGTCTGGCGGAGAATCGTGAGGAGCCGCCGAAGCAGCTCAGCGAGTCCGCGCTGGAACTAGTGCAGGCCTACAACTGGCCAGGAAACGTGCGCGAGCTGGAGAACGCGCTCGAGCGTGCGGTGATCCTGTCCGATTCGGATGTCATTCCGCCCAGTGCGCTTCCTGAGCGCGTGACGATCCTCACGCCGGAACGGTTGATCGAGGATCGGCCCACACCGAATCCGACGCTCGAGACGATCGAGCGCGCGTACATCCTCTGGGTGCTGAACAGCGAGGGCGGCAACAAGACGCGCGCAGCCGAGACGTTAGGTATCGATCCGTCGACGCTGCACCGTAAGCTCTCGCGCTTCGGGAGCGAGGCGGCGTGACGCACGCGGCGGCGGCACTGCCGGCGCCGGCATCGAGGGCGGACGCGGAGGCACGCCGCTGGTTTCGCGCGGACGTGCTAACCTACGCCGCGCTCTCGCTCTTCGCCGCAATCGTCTTTGCCAACGCGCTGAGCAATGGCTTCGTGCTCGACGATCGTGGAATCCTACTCGGCAATCCACTCGTGCAGCAGCTGGGCGAGAGCTGGCGCGCGTTCGCGATGCCCTATTGGCCCGAGGCGTTAGGCAGTGGTCAGTATCGTCCGCTGGGAATCCTTGGCTTCGCGCTCGACTGGCGCTTGAGCGGCGGCGATCCGACGTGGTTTCACGCAGTGAACGTCGCTTGGCACGCGCTGGCGACCTTCCTGGTCTGGCGATTGGCGCGGGAGCTGATGATGCCGGCCGGCGCCATCGCATGCGCGGCGCTGTTCGCGGTTCATCCTGTCCACGTTGAGGCCGTCGCGAACGTCGTCGGCCGACTCGAGTGCATGGCGGCCGTGTTTGCGTTAGGCGCGCTACTCGCGCATCGCAGGTCCTCCTGGCTGGCT
>CBQVAZ010000100.1:0-9663 GCA_967720205.1 uncultured Gemmatimonadaceae bacterium
CAGACGATGCATCATGCGCGGAAACGCGATGACCTCGCGGATGTGCGGGATGCCGCAGATCCATGCCACGGTCCGCTCGAGGCCGAGTCCGAACCCCGAGTGGACGAACGTTCCGTAGCGCCGCAGATCGAGGTACCAGCCGTACGCGTCGACGGGCAGCTTTTCCTCGTGAATTCGGGCGAGGATTTTGTCGTAGTCGTCCTCGCGCTGCGATCCGCCGATGATCTCGCCGAATCCCTCGGGGGCGAGACAGTCATTGCATAGCACCGTGCGCGGATCGGCCGGGTTTTCCTTCATGTAGAACGCCTTCGCCTCTTTCGGATAATTGCAGACGAAGACAGGCGTCACGTAGTCGGCGACGAGCAAGGTTTCGTCCTCGGCGCCGAGATCTTCTCCCCACTGCACCGCGCTCCCCTTCGACTGCAGGGTCTTCACCGCGTCCGTGTAGTCGATGCGTGGGAAAGGCGTGACAACTCGCTCCAGCGCCGCGCGGTCACGCTCGAGAATCTTGAGCTCTTCAGAGCGACGCTCGAGAACGCGCCTAACGAGAAACGTGACGAAGTCCTCCTGCAGCCGCATGTTGTCATTCGTGTCGTAGAACGCCATCTCCGGCTCGATCATCCAGAACTCGGTGAGATGGCGCCGAGTTTTTGATTTCTCCGCGCGAAACGTGGGTCCGAACGTGTAGATGCGCCCGAGCGCGGCCGCAGCGGCCTCGCCATAAAGCTGGCCAGTCTGCGCCAAGTACGCGTTCCCTTCCTCGAAGTATTCCGTCGAAAACAGACCGCTGCGCTCGCCGATCGCCGCCGTGAGAATCGGTGTATCGACCCTAACGAAGCCACGCTCGTAGAAGAAATCGTGGATCGCTTGCTCCACTTCGTGTCGGACGCGCGCGATCGCCGCCTGACGCGGGCTTCTGAGCCACAGGTGCCGATGATCCAGAAGAAAATCGACGCCGTGTTCCTTCGGCTGAATCGGATAGTCGATGGGGCTTGCACCGAGGAGCGTCAGATCGCTGACACCGAGCTCGTACCCGCCAGGCGCGCGTGCTTCGGCGCGCACCTCGCCAGTCACTGCGAGCGACGCTTCGTGTGTCAGCTTGGCGAACGTCTCCCACGCCTCGGGACTCACGGCCGACTTCACGACGACGGCCTGCATCTCTCCCGCGCCGTCGCGCATGACGACGAAGGCGACCTTGCCGGACGAACGCACGTGGGTCACCCATCCCCTCACAGTGACTGTCGCTCCAACGTGGTCCTTCAGCTCTGCGATGCTCGAATCTTTGGAGGCGGTCATTTTGGGCGTCGGGGGCGCGAAAAGTATGAGCCGCGAACAGACCGTGCAACGAAATCGCGTCGCGAGTGCCGATCCAACGGTCGCGACGGCTGGAGAGTAAGCTTAAAGGGAACAAAACTCCTCAGCGACAGCGTTGGAACGGCACTAGGTTTGTGATATGACGCTGCGACTCCGATTAGCCATCGGACTCACCGCGATTGCCCTCATATTCGCGCTGCCAGTTTTGCTCGCCGTCCGCGCTCTGGACCGCGTGCGCGCGGAGACTGCGCGCGTTCGCGATCGCGAATTCTCCGCAACGCTCCTGATGGGCCGCATGCGCGAGAACGCCGAAGCCTTGGGCCAGGACGCGCAGCTGCTCGCACTATTCCCGAGTGACACGACACGGCAAAACACGGAGCAGCGCCTAACGGCGCTCAACCTTCTCGCCGATTCGCTCTCGCGCATGCTGCGCCCCTCGGAAACTGCGTCGCTCAAGAGCGCGATCCGTGACGTCGCGCTGCGAATTCCCAGCTTGCATCGCCTCGCATCCGCGGGACGCACGGTATCGGCCGATTCGTTGCTCGATCGCTCATTGACGCCATCGATGGTCACGCTGGATAGAGCCGTCGCCAACGTCGAGAATCGACTTCAGGAGCGCACGCAGAACACCGTCGAGGCACTGCGTCTCGAGGCGCAGGTCGCGCGGCGCAATTCAGCGATTGGACTCGCTGGCGTCGGCATCCTCGCGTTGTTGATCGCGATATGGCTCGCGCGCTCGATCGGTCGGCCTGTCGCGGAACTTGATTTCGGAATGCGTGCGGTGGCCGAAGGCCAATTTGATTATCCGCTCAAGCTCGGTGGCAACGGACGCGACGAGTTCGGGCGCCTCGCGCGCAGCTTTCGCTCGATGGCTACCCAGTTGACAGAGTTGGACCGCTTGCGCGCCGAATTCCTGAGCGTCGCCTCGCACGAACTGCGCACACCGATCAATGTCATCCAGGGTTACGTGCAGCTGTTGGAAGAGGAGACGTACGGTCCCTTGTCACCGGCTCAGCGGGACGTACTGCATACGCTCGACGCACAGACCGATTCGCTCGCCCGACTCGTGGGTCAGTTGCTCGACGTGGGGCGCTACGACGCCGGCGGCGGTAAGATGGAGCTGAAAGCCGTCGATCTCGGTCACTTCATACAGCGATTGGATGACACGTTCAGAGTTCTCGCCTTTCAGAAAGGCGTGGAATTCGTTGTCGAGCGTGGCGTTCGCCTCCCGACGCGCGTCTTGTGGGATGAAGATCGCATGAACGAAGTGTTAGGCAACTTGCTGTCGAACGCCTTCAAGTTTACAGATCGTGGCGGTCGCGTGACGCTCGTCATTCGATCCGAGGGAGACCGCGTGCACATGCAGGTGCGCGATACCGGCGCGGGCATCCCGGCGTCACAGCTGCAGTTCATCTTCGAGAAGTTCTATCAAGCGGACAACCAGAACCGCACGGCGCTCAAGGGTGTAGGACTGGGGCTGGCGATCGCCAAGGGCATTGTCACGGCACATGGAGGAACGATCGGCGTGGAGAGTAAAGTCGGCGAAGGCACGATGTTCGTCATCAATCTGCCAATCCGCGGGAAGTCGCGCCTAACGCCCGTGAGTGGGGCGCAGCCTGCCGTCGAGGCGGAAGAGATCTAACGATGCGGCGTGCGGCGCTCCTCCTTGGCGTGTGGCTGACGCTCGCGGCGACGGCTTGCCATCGCCCCGCGCCGCCGCCTGTCGTGCAGCAGGAGCCGACCCCAGCGCCGCCGCCGATCTCCCCCTGGCCGGGCACGCTCGCCAACGCCAATCGCGCCGCGGAGCTGCAGAAGTTCGACGAAGCAGACGCAATTCTTGCCAAGTTCGCGCTGGAACATCCCGGTAGCGCCGAAGGCGCGGAAGCCGATTTCTGGCGCGCGCTCTTCAGGATG
The DNA here is from genome assembly GCA_967720205.1 of uncultured Gemmatimonadaceae bacterium. GTDB lineage: Bacteria > Gemmatimonadota > Gemmatimonadetes > Gemmatimonadales > Gemmatimonadaceae > DASYRX01. The sequence goes on from CBQVAZ010000100.1 coordinate 3,229, forward strand.
GATCCCTTCAATACGAATTCGTCGCTGCGCGATGCGATGGCCGCCCTGGATTCCTACATGAATGCCGGCCCGGCGACAGCTCGTTATGCGGAGGCGCGCGTCCTTCGCCGTCTCCTCGAGTCGCTCGATTCGAGTCGCACGCAGTTGGCCGCGGCCCGCAAGGAAGCGGATTCACGTGATCGCGTGCGGGATGACGAGATTCGAAAGTTGGGCGACGAGCTCGATAAGACGATGGCAGAACTCGATAGGATCAGACGCCGCCTAGCACAGAAACCGTAATAGTTGATAGGGATAGGGGGGAGGATAGAGCGAAGGAGAACCGACTGAGCAGTTCTATCCCCCTATCCTCCCATCCCCTATCAACTATCCTCTATAACTGATCTTCCAAATCTTCCCACCCGCATCATCCGCGACATAAATCGACCCGTCGGGGCCTTGAGCAAGGCCCGTCGGTCGCGAAACACGGACTGGACGCGTCGGATCGTTAGGCCCCGGCAATTGCGGCGCGAAGCCATCGGCAAAGACTGAGAAGTCGCCCGTCGCGCGCGGTCCCGACATCGGCAGGTACACGACTTTGAAACCGCCCTGCGGCAATGGCGCGCGATTCCAGGATCCGTGGAACGCGATGAACGCCCCACCTCTGTACGTGGCCGGGAAGGACGTTCCGGAATAGAATAGAACGTCGTTAGGCGCCCAGTGGCCAGGGAACGCGTAGATCGGCATTTTCTTGTCGCCGCAGCGACCGACTTGCTTCCCGTCGCCGCCGTACTCCGGCGCGAGCACCTTCTGCTTCAGATCGTTGCTGTAGAAGCAGTAGGGCCATCCGAAATCGTCGCCATCGGTGACGCGTATCAGCTCTTCAGCCGGATTCTCCGCGCTCTCACGTTCGCTGAAGAATTTGGGCCAATTCTGAAAGAGCTGGTCGCGACCGTGCTGAACGACGTACAGCGCGTTGTTGTCGCCGGCGCGCCTGGTGAGCGCGACAGCGTTACGGATGCCGGTTGCATAACGACGCCCAGCCGTGGCCGTCTGCCCCGGCTTCTCGGACGAGAAGACCCAGATGCCGGCGCGCGTGTCCAGCTCCGTGCACGGGTCGATGCCCTTGGACTCGTTCTGGCGATCGCGTTCCTGGCAGGAGTTGGTGCGCGATCCGACGGTGAGATACAGCCGCGGTCCATCGACGACGAAGGAGTAGGCCGAGTGACCGCCAGTCGGCATGTCCTTGATGATTGTATCCGCGGTGCCGCCTAACTCGAGCGCGCCGGCGCGGTACGGATAGCGCACGATGTTCACGCCGCTCGTCGCGTAGAGATAGCCGTTCGCAATCGCGATGCCCGTTCCCGCGGCATCGGCCGCGCGTTTCTTGATTTCGGCTTTGCCATCTCGGTCGCCGTCGCGCAAGATGTACACGCCGCCTGGATTCCCCGAGCTGGGGTCCGCTCCACGTCTGGCTTGCGCGTTCACGAGCACGTCGCCGTTCGGCGCCACAACGAGGTGTCGCGGCGCGCCTAACGAGTCGGCGAAGAGCGTGGCGCAGAATCCCTCTGGCAGCGTCAGCCCCGCGTTGTGCTGATCACACGGGGGCGGCTTGTGCGGCTCGCGAGCGACTGAATACGTGCTTGCCAGCGCGGCGCCCACGATCAGCGCACCGCGCAGCGCGTTGGACGAGAGAATTGAGAGCATGGGTCGAGTGGTGATGGCGTCGGCCGGATGACCGGTTAGTCAGTATATATCACGACGAGCCCGGGCGCGGCTAACCCACCTGAAAGAGCTCGAGCGCCCGCGTGTACCGCTCGCGAAGAACTCGCCGCAATCCGGCATTGTTTGGCGCACTCAAGCGCGGATCGGCTGCGAGTATCTGTGTGGCAAAGGTTCGTGCGGCGACGAGCTGGGCCTCGTCGCGCAGTGGGTCGGCAATGCGGAACGTCGGCGCCCCGCTCTGCCGTTCGCCAAAGAGCTCGCCCATGCCGCGGAGACGAAGGTCCGCGCGCGCGATCTCGAAACCGTCGTCGGTTCTGGCGAGAATTGAAAGCCGCTGGTACGCGTCGTGGCCGACGTCACCCATGAGAATGCAGTACGACGCCTCGGCGCCGCGCCCGACTCGCCCGCGCAGCTGATGCAGCTGCGACAGCCCGAAGCGCTCGGGGTGCTCGACGAGCATGACGCTCGCGTTAGGGATATCGATTCCGACCTCGATGACAGTGGTGGCGATCAGGACATCGAGCTCGCCGCTCTGGAACTGGCGCATGAGGCGATCGCGTTCGTCGGGATCGAGACGTCCGTGCATGAGACCGAGTCTGAGCCCCTTGAGCGCGCCTTCCGCGAGGTTCGCGTACATGGTCGTTGCCGCTTTGAGATCGACCTTTTCAGACTCGTCGATCACCGGGTAGACGATGTACGCCTGACGACCCTCCTCAACCTGCTGCCTGACGAACTGCAGAACCTTGGCGCGGGCCGACTCGGGTCGCAGCGCCGTCGTGACGCGCAGCCGCCCTGGTGGCCGCTCGCGCAGCACGGTGACATCGAGGTCACCGTAGAGCGTGAGCGCCAACGAGCGCGGGATGGGCGTCGCGCTCAACAGCAGCACGTCGGGACGGTCGCCCTTGGCGCCTAACGCAGCGCGCTGCTCCACGCCGAAGCGGTGCTGTTCGTCGACGATGGCGAGCCCCAGCCGCGCGAAGCGTGTGCGTTCCTGCACCAGGGCGTGCGTTCCGATGACAAACGCTGGCTCGGACGACGCGAGGCGTTCGTCCAGCTCGCGACGCTCGCGCGTGGAGAGACTGCCTGTCACCAGCAACGGGGCGATGCCTAACGGTTGCATCAGTCGCGTGATCGACCTGGAGTGCTGCTCGGCGAGCAGCTCCGTCGGTGCCATGAGACAAGCCTGGTAGTCGTTCTCCATGGCCAGCAGTGCGGCGAAAACGGCGACGATTGTTTTCCCGCTGCCGACGTCGCCCTGCAGCAGCCGGTGCATGCGCCGTTCGGAGCTCATGTCGGCGACGATCTCGCGCACCGCTTGCGTCTGCGCGCCAGTGAGGGTGAATGGCAGCCCTTCGCGCAGCCGCGTCGTCAGCGTTCGTTTGTTTTCGAACCGGATGCCATGGCGCGGCTCACGCGCGAGCTCGTTGGCCCTGAGGTGCAAGAGTTGATCGAACAGCAGCTCGTCGAAGGCGAGTCGAGTGCGACCCTGTTCCGCTTCGGCGAGTGATGCGGGACGATGAACGGCGCGCAGCGCGTCGCCCAGCAGCGGCAGCGAGCCCGCAGCCCTGATGTCGTTAGGTAAATGCTCGCGAATCTCGGCCAGCAACCCGTCGAGATGCCGGTCGATGAGGCCGCGCATCTGGCGCACGGTGATCGTTTCAGTGACACGATACACGGCGAGCACGCGCCCACGCGCGTCGCCGCTGTCTTCTTCTCCGAGATTCACATACTCGCGCGGAACCAGCTGACGTCCATGGAAAAACCGCACGGGTCCGGAGACGAGCAGGACATCGTTCTTGTCGATGGACTTGTCGAGAAATGGCTGCCCGGGGAACGCCGCCTCGATCATGCCTGACGAGTCCTTGAGGACCACCTGAAAGATCCGCAGGCCCTTGCGCGTCGGCAGGATCCCCTTCGAAATCACGCGGCCGAGCGCCGTCGCGTCCATTCCAGGTTGAAGCGACGCGATCGGCACGATCGTACTCGCGTCCTCATAGCGATACGGGACGTGGTACAGGAGATCGCCGGCGTTATGGATGCCTAACCGGTGCAACGCGTCCGCGCGCCTATCGCCGACGCCTTTGACGAAGCGGATCGGCGTGTCGAGCGGCAATCGCCGCGCGGGATCAGCCCGCGAGGAGCTCGGCCGCGAACTCGGAGGCATTGAATCGCTCGAGGTCGCCCACTTTTTCGCCAACACCTATGAACTTCACGGGCACGTCGATGGCCTCGTGCACAGCGACGACGATGCCGCCCTTCGCAGTGCCGTCCACTTTCGTCACGACGAGACCAGTGACTGGAACCGCAGCTGCGAACGTCTTCGCTTGTGCGATTGCGTTCTGACCGATCGTGCCGTCGAGCACGAGCAGGATCTCGTGCGGCGCGTCAGGCAGACGTTTCTGAATCACGCGAACGACCTTCTTCAGCTCGTCCATCAAGTTCCCGCTCGTGTGCAGGCGACCGGCCGTGTCGACGATGACGACATCGAGTCCACGACTCGCGGCGGCATCGATGGCGTCGAACGCGATCGCGGCTGCGTCACCGCCAGCCTTCCCACCAACGAACTCGACGCCGACGCGCTCGGACCAAACGCGCAGTTGGTCGATGGCGCCGGCGCGGAACGTGTCGCCCGCAGCGACGAGCACGCGCTTGCCTTCGCGCTTGAGCTGCGCGGCGAGCTTGCCGATAAACGTCGTCTTCCCCGCTCCGTTGACGCCGATGACGACGATCACTGTCGGCGCGTTAGGCGCCAGGCGCAGAGCCGGATCCGAATTGCCGCTGACCAGCGCCTGCTCAACGGCTGTTTTCAACGCCGCAAAGAACTCCTCGTCTCCGCGGACCTCGCCGAGCTTGGCGAGCCGCTCCACGTCGGCAACCATGCGCAACGTGACGTTCACGCCGAAGTCGGCATCGAGCAGAACCTCCTCGAGGGTTTCGAGCGACGCTTCGAGAGTGCGCCTGGCGCCCGGCCGAGCGACGACCGTGAGGTCGGCAGAAACGATGTCCTTTATTCGCTGCCACAGGGAGCGCTTGGGGACATCGCCCGTGCGGCGGAAGAGCCTTGTCATGTCCTTCCAAAGCTAGCGCGCGCCGGCGTGGGCGCGTACCGGATCAGCGCAGACCCATCCGGCGCCTTACGATCCACTCCGCGCAAAACCCCACGATCGCCACGGCGAAGAGCCATCCGGCATTGCGTGCACGCGGGGCATCGCTGGTCGCGACTGTCGTACCGACGGTACCGTTCGCAACGGTAACACGTCGTGGATACCACTCGCGCGACGGATTCACGACGAGCAAGGAGGCCCCGCGATCGCTCCGGGCGTCATAGATCCCCTCGTCGAGCGGCGCTGTTTCGACGACATCACCCGCAGCGCCGAACGTCAGCGTGAGTGTGTCGACCGAAGTCGCACCGCGTTTCGATAGCATAACGCGAACGACGCTGTCAGCGGCGGATCCCCGGCGCCATGCGATCGGTTCGCCGGCGTGGAGCAGTGCTGACGCGGGAATAGCTGCACGGATGTCGCTTGCGCCTGTTGCCAGCCAGTCGGCGAGACTCCCCCAGAGAGCGTTGAACGCATCAGCGGCCGCACCGCCGCGCACGCGCCAGCGCGCGAAGCCCGCGGCGCCGACGACTACGACGCGACGCGGCCGTTCGATGCCAGCGATGGCGACACGGCGCTCGAGCCGGCGCGAACGTCGCGTCTCGAGGACTTCGAACGTTCCCTGAAGTGGCGCGTCTGTGACGTCTAGTGGCGGCAGCGAATCCCACGCGATGCCGGAGAGCGCTGCCGCGATTGGCGATGGTGGCGCCGAGGTCGCGTACCACTCGCCGGACGAACGCTCGCTGGCCGGCGGCGCGAACAGCAGCAGAGCGGCTCGCGTTAGGTCGCGCGGCGCGCCGAAGATTGCCGTGTCACCGTGAATGATCGCGAGCGGTGCGCTACGCAGCGCGTTGCGCACGTCGTCTTCTGTAGCGGGCGTGAGCGCGCCATCGATGCGCCACGTGTTCGGCGCGACGCGGAGATAGCCGCGCGTCGGGAGCGCGAGACTACCGCGCAGCACGAGGAGCACCTCGCGCGCGTCGAGGTCCGGTGACGTGGATACGAGCACCGCGCCGGCCGCCGGCGCGAGATCGATTGCCATCGCGAGCGTGTCGTTTCGCGTCGCGCCGTCTCCAGGCGCCGCAATGATCGCGCGGAGGATCCCCGCGCCCGCAGCACCGGTCACCGCGATGCGGCGATTCACCACACGCTCCGCGTTAGGCACCAGAGAATCGAGCGGCAGGTCGGCACTCAAGTGACCGTTGACGTCGAGCGTCAGCCGTGCGCGCGAAACCCCAGCCGCGGCGGTGGCTATCGTGACGCGCACTTCAATCGAATCGCCGCTCACAATAGTGCGTGGCGCGTCGAGTCCGGTGACCGCCACGTCCGGAATGGTGCGGGCCGACGCAACGACGACGCGCGAGCCGGCTGGCAATGTCCGCAGCGCGTCGGGGTCATCGATCTCGCCATCCGTAAAGACAACGAGCGGACGGCCGGCGACGAGCGCGCGTTCCACGGCTTGTCGCACACGCGACGCGCGGTCGCCGGGCCGCGCTCCGGCGCCTAACGGGCGTACCGAGTCACCGAACGCGAGGAGGTCGTCGGCGCTCCGCACGGTGCGGCGCGCCTCGCGCAGGACGCTATCGAATTGGACGCTGTCGCGACCGCGCACCCAGCTGAGCGAGACGTCCAT
>CBQVAZ010000101.1:0-9653 GCA_967720205.1 uncultured Gemmatimonadaceae bacterium
GAAGCACGTTGTCGCGGCCGACGTAATCGTTATGCCGCGCTCTTGCTCCTGCTCCATCCAGTCCATGGTGGCAGCGCCATCATGGACCTCGCCCATTTTGTGGGACTTGCCTGTGTAGTAGAGAATACGCTCGGTCGTAGTCGTCTTCCCGGCATCAATGTGGGCCATGATGCCGATATTCCGGATCCGTTCGAGCGGGGTTACTCGTGCCATCTAGAGTTACTCGTTATGCATGCGCGCGCCGGCGAGGCACACGTTGGCGTTCAAAGCAGCAAAAACGCGGGTGGACCGTGGCGCTCCGTAATCGGAGCCGGTATCCATCCGCATCCGCCGGGTGCACCCGCTTCGAGCTCGGGTGGGGACCCATGGCGCACCGAGCAACGCTCGGCGTTTAGTTGTCCAAGATCCGACTTGGATCTCGGGAATGACCTAGGGCAACAGGCCCCAAGTACTAGAGCCGAGGAAACTTAGCCTAGCAAACCGCGAGGTCAACCCGTGGACCGATTACTAAAGCTCTCACACGCCAGCTGATAGCTGGAGGCTGTCAGTTGGTTTCTGGGGACTTTAGTTGGCGGCTACGAAAGAGCCCTGACGTACCGGGCCCAGCGGCCTAGTCGCGCCATCCGATCTGGCGCCGGTTGCGGCCCTTCGCTTTCAGCCGGGCCAGGCATCGCTGGCTCTGGGCCGCGATCGTCGAACTCCCAAGGGCGTCTCTTCCCGTGGCCATACCGTTCAGGCTGGATCGCCTTCTCCCACATGCTCCGTCTCAGTCGCTGCGACGGCCACTCGTCTTCGATGGGCAGCAGGTGGAAGATGAAATGCCGCTCCAGAATGTGCTGAGCGAGCGAACCCATCGGTGGCTTGGTTCGGGCGAGCACGCTGTCTGGTACCTCGGCGCCTGACAGGAGACGCGAAAGTGCGAGGGTCCAGTACGCACACGATTCGGCGCGATGCCGCCGAGCCTCATCGACGAAGGTTTCCCACTCGAGCATGCCCGACATCAGTTGGACATCTCGGGCCGTTCGCCACGCCCCAAAAGAGAGCACGTGTGACCACGCGAAATGCACGGCCTCGTGCAGCAACAGGTGCTCGACGCACGGGACCGTCGTCATCGTCGATCCGATTCTCAGCGTGTGGCCGCGCGAGCCCAGGCTGGCGAGATCGAGCGAGAACGGATGACCGTCGATGGCGATGCCCGTGTGCAGCTCGAGTCTAACGCCGGTGCCCGCGCTGTCGTCCAGCGGCGGCAGATGGTGATGACCCGCGTAACGCGAAAACGGGAACGCCGCCTCGTCCCACGTCCAACCTGCCGACTGCACGATCTTGTGCGCGCGTTCGGCATCTTGCGGCGCGACGAGCAGATCGAGATCGCCCATCGGGCGCTCGATGAACGAGCGGTAGACCGTGGTCGCGAGCGCGGAGCCCTTGAGGAGCACCACGTGAATTCCTGCCTGCGAGAGAACTTCGAGCGTCTCCTCGAGCCGGGCGCGCAGATGCTCGGCGCGGAACGCGGCAATGGTCGCCAGCTGCTCCAACTGCAGGCCGTTCGTCGGCAGCTGGGGCTGAACGCCTAACGCGACGAATCGCTCCCAGACCACTCGCGTTGCGCGTTCCATTTCCGCGACAGCGATGAACCAGGGCCAGCTCTTGATGCGCGGAACGAGATCCACGATGCTCGCGTCGGCGGCCGGCCCCCAAGCCGTCAAAAAGAGCAGCTTGGTCTCGGGACGGAGTTGAGCGCGCGTGAGCGCGTGGGGCGTCAGCATGTCTTAGTACTGTGAGAGCGAGCCCGCCTGTCGAGCATAGTGGAGTGACGCGCGATACGCCATGGTTCCGATCGCTAGGAGCACAACCGCGAACGAGGTGAGAATGCCCAAATCATTCACCACCATTTGTATTCCGTGTCCGTCCAAGAGCGTGTGACGTAAGGCACGAAGGCCGTATGCCAGCGGGACCACGTCCGACACATTCGCGATCCAGGACGGGATGACCGTTGTCGGATAATACACACCGCCTAACAAGCCTGACGCCAGCAGAACGATTTGCGGGATCGCGGCGTTGGTTCGAAAAGCAACGACAAGGGCGGCCGCCATGAGCCCGATCCCGAAGTGCGCCACCGCGATCAGCGCAATGATCAGCACCGCCTCCGGCAGACGACCCCAGACCAGATTGATTCCCAGGAGCCCGCCGGCCAGAACGAGCGTCGCGCCACGCAGAACGCTGCGCAGAATCGGATAGGCCGAGAGGCCCACCGCCACCGAGCCGGCGCCTACGGGAGTGCTGACGACAGCTTCGAAGAAACCCGAATTGAGATCGGAGGTGATCGCGTCAGGCAGCGCGCCGACGCAGCTTGCAACCAGCGTGGAGGCGAAGAGGCCAACCGTTAGGAATGCAAAGTACTGACTGCCTTCGGTCGCGATCGCGGGACCCATGATCGGCTGAAGCGCTCGCGACACGAAGTAGAGCGGCACGATCATCACGAGTAGCGCCACCATGGACACGGCGAAGCGCAGACGATAGCTGAGCGCCGTCCGCCAGCCGGCGAGGATCAATGCGCCGATCGCGCGCGGGCTCATTTGTGGCCGTTCTCCGAAGCGCCGTTACGGTCTCCCTGGTCAGGCGCCGTCCGAATGACGGCCTCGATCAACTCAGCCAACGAGACGTTGGCGCGCTCGAAACGAGAGATCGGCACACCCGCCTGCACCAACTCGGCGAGCACTTCGGCGCTCGCGCGCTCACCGCCAACAGCGCGCACGCTTACCGGAGTCCAACCAGATCTCACGCTTTCTTCTGTCGTCAGGACCTCAGCGCGGCCAAAGCTGCGTAGCGCGGGGTGATCCGGTGTCTGCGTCCACACGACATAGCGATCTTCGCCCACTCGGTGAACGAGATCACGCGCAGTACCTATCGCGAGCAGCTTGCCGGCATTCATGACACCAACGCGCGTGCACAGCTCCAGCGCTTCGTCCGCGTTATGTGTCGCAATGATCACGGCGCAGTTTCGCCGAGCGGTCAGCTCCTCTCTCAAGAAACGCCGAAATTCGCGCGCTGAAACGGGATCGAGGCTGCGGGTCGGTTCATCCAGCAACAGAACGCGCGGCTGCGGCAACAGCGCCCGCGCGATCAGCAAGCGTTGCAGCATGCCGGACGAGAACTGACCGACCATCTTGCGTCCCGTGTCTGTGAGACCCACGACGTCGAGCACTTCGCCGATGCGCTGCGAAACGTCGCTGGCCGGCACGCGCCACAGATGCGCAAACAGCTCGAGGTTCTCGCGCGCCGTTAGGCGCCAGTAGAGGCTGCGCTCGTTCGCGATGACTGGCGCAACGCGCGCGCGCACGGCATCCGGCTCGCGCGTCACGTCGTAGCCATCGATGCGCGCCTCGCCATCGTCAGGCAGGATGAACGTTGCGAGGATCTTGAGGAGCGTCGTCTTGCCAGCGCCGTTTGGACCGAGCAGTCCGAAGAACTCGCCGGCCTGCACGTCGAATGACACGTCGTCCAAGCTCGTTTGCATCACGCGCGTGAGTGGATTTCTTGCCACTTCGCGGAACGAGCGACGTACGCGGAATCGCTTGGTGAGCGCGCGTACGCTTACCAGCGGCGACCCCGGATCCTCCGAGGCCGCCGAGCTCACGACAGAACGCTCAATTCGTTGAGCGGAGCGAATTCACGAACGTGTGCGAGCGAATCGCCTATCACATCTCCCTCGAGCTCTACCCAAGCATGGGCTTCCATCCCTTCGTTGGCCTGCTTGACGCCAACTCGGATTATGGCACCCTGTATGCCATCGGCCGTCAGAAGTCTCTGGATGGCGATCGCCTGTACGAGACATGCCGGCCGGAAGATGCCGTATTTTGCGGCACGGCGTACCGCATCGCCCAGCGCGTGAGCATGTGAGCGCGCTTCCGGCCCCGACGTGCGCGTTGCGTCGGCCGGTGTGCTAGTGCGACTCGTGAGTTGACCCGGGGCTCGCTTGGAAACGACTCGCTTCGCCGAAATGAGCGCCCACTGTGCACGCCAAAGGTCGCGCCACTCGCGAGCGCCTAACGAAACTATCCTACGGGCCAGTGCTCCCACTGGGTGACAAACCGTCAGCGCTGCCGGCCGGGATCGCCAGGCCGTTGGCTACAAGCTCGTCCAGATAACGAGTGACGTCCCGCCGGATGAGCGCGGCGGTGGCGTCCGGGAATGCTCGCTCGAGCGTGCTGCAGATCGCGGAAAAGGTGTCGCATGCAGGTGGGAGCAACTCCCAGATTCGTGCCCCCACGTCATTTAGTCCGAAATAGATCTCGCTGGACGTGGAATAAATCACGCCGCCTTCCGGCAGACGTCGGAAGACTACGTGCGGTGCCGGCGTAGGAAGCGGCTCGTCGTCAGACCACGACACGCTCGCCTCTCGTGACGCACTTATGGATCCCGGCATTACGGCCAAAGGTGTGGGCAGGTCGCAACAGAATACGACTCCGTGCAACGCTTCGGTAAGGTCCAGATCGGAATAGACGGTATCGCCCCTCGCGGGTCACCGCCGCTACTCGATTAGCGCCGGCTCTCACCATCACAACACCTCCACAGCCCTAGGTCTGCGAGCGACAACACGAAGCTGTGTGAACGCGGGGTGAGCTCCCAACAGAGCTCACCCCGGCCAGCGCCCACATGTACGAACCTGTCGCAACTACCAGCGATAATGCGCGAATGCCTTGTTCGCCTCGGCCATTCTATGCGTGTCTTCCTTCTTCTTGATCGCGTTGCCTTCACCCTTCGACGCCGAGATGACTTCGGCGGCGAGTTTCTCTTCCATCGATTTCTCGTTCCGGTCGCGTGAGTAGCCGATGAGCCAGCGCATGGCCAGCGCGGTGCGGCGCTCGGGACGGACTTCGACGGGGACCTGATACGTCGCACCACCAACTCGGCGCGACTTCACTTCGATAACGGGCTTTAGGTTGGCGAGCGCCTGCTTAAAGACGTTCACGCCAGGCTGATTCGTGCGCGACTCGACGAGATCCATCGCACCGTAAAAGATCTGCTCCGCGACGGCCTTCTTGCCTTGCAGCATCAACGCGTTGATGAACTTCGAGACCGTCTGGCTGTCGTAGCGCGCGTCGGGGAGGACGGGACGCTTGATCGATTTCTTGCGGCGACTCACTTCTTGCCTCCGACCTTGGGCTTCTTGGTTCCGTATTTGGAGCGGCTGCGGTTGCGGCCGCTCACGCCGGCTGCGTCGAGAGTCCCGCGGATAATATGGTAGCGGACACCGGGGAGGTCTTTCACACGACCACCGCGCACGAGCACGATTGAGTGCTCCTGGAGGTTGTGTCCCTCACCTGGGATGTAGGCGATGACTTCGATGCCATTCGTTAGGCGGACCTTGGCCACCTTGCGCAGCGCCGAGTTCGGCTTCTTGGGCGTGGTGGTGTAGACGCGCGTGCAGACGCCGCGTCGAAACGGGTTAGCCTTGAGCGCCGGGGATTTCTCTTTCTTGGTGACGTCGCGGCGAGCGCGGCGGACGAGCTGATTGATCGTGGGCATTCGGGGCAAAAACGGCGTAACCCGGCCGGAGGCCGGGAAGGGAAAGACGCGAAGAATACGGGCACCGGTGGCCGGATTCAAGGCTGATAGCGAGGTCAATGGGCAACTTTCAAAGCCTGATGACCCCGGAGCACCTCACGGCGTTGGTGTTTACGGCACTGGTATGGGTGGGCGCGCCTGGCCGTCGGCGGTGACCGTTACTTGCTGGGAGCCGTTTGCCAGCGTCGTGACTGCTGCCGTGAAAGTCGTCGCGTTGAATTCGAAGGAGCCTAACGCGGCGCCCGTCGCAACATCGATCACCTGAGCAAAGTTGTTTGCTGGTCCCGTGGGATGCGCGCCTGCGGCGATCGCGATGCTGCAGTCAGGGCTGAACCAGACGCGTGGCTCGAAGTAGTACGCTGAACGGAAGGACGCGACATCGAGCTGCGATGAGAGCCTTGCCGTCAAGAAATCCAGAAAGAAGACGGCGTATTGGGCTGACGCCGGCGTGATCACGCCAGGTCCTCTACCAGCGATCACAAAGCCCGCGGCCGAGGCAGCGCAGAACCCCGCGCCTCCATACGCGCCGGTTGGCTGATTTGTAGCGCCGTGGTTGTATCCGATCGCGTTACCGATTGTAGCAGTTCCCCGGCGGAACACGGCCGCGTACGCAGAAGGCAATGCTTCTTGAGTGCCTGTGCGCGCGAGCAGAGTGATCGCCCCATTAGGACTCGTCGCAGTCTGTCCGGCCGTTGTGACGGCGAAACTTGGCGACGCGAACGCACCGGTCGCGCGCAAAACCCGCAACGACACACTGGCAGTAGCGGACGCGGTCCCAGCGGTGCCTTTGATCTGCACGGTGGACATCCCGAAAGGAGCGTCCGCCTTGACAGTTAGCATGAGTGGTACTGGCGTAGACGTGATAGTTCCGCTCGCGGCGGCCGTCAGCGCGACACCAGTTGCCGTGATCTGCGCGGGTGCGCTGGCACCTCCCGAAAAGGACGCGGCAACCGTAACCGACGGGGAACCGCCACGCGTCGTTTGCACAGTTGCGGGTGTGACAGTCAGGCTAATACTCGGCGTTGGCGTTGCCGGCGGTGTTACACTGAACGGAATGTTGCTGCTTCGCGCGACGTCCTTTCTGGAAAGCGGATCGTAAACGTCTGCGGTCGTGGCAAAGGTGTGCGAGCCCGCGGTCACAGTGATGGTCGCCGTTGCGTTCGACGAGCCGATCGTGAACTGACTCGCTACATCCGCTCCATCCAGCGTGGCGGTGAAATTCTTCATTTGTCCGCCAGTCCATTCGATGCGGAACGCGACGAGTCCAGCCGGTAGAGAGGCACCGGAAGTCGGTTGCCTCACGGTATAGCTCGAGCAACCAGCGCACGCGAAAGCCACGAGTGCTGCGGCCAACGAGCGGATCGCGTTCATTTTGCCATCCCCTGCACCTCATCCCAGCGGGTGCATAACGAGTCCGGAATGATTCGAATCTACGTACTCGGAACCGTATTCCCGCACGTCCAGCGAGTCAATGATGTCGCTCATCGTATTCTGCTCATTGCGCGCGCTGCGATGGGAACACTTCCCGCTCGTAAACGCCCGCAGCGTAATGACTATAGAGGTGTCGAATCGAGTTGGCATAGAACGTGACTAACTCGCGCCCCTTGGGGAGAACCAAGTAACCCGTTCCCTCGTGCGCAATGATTCGCCGCATTCTGAGCATGAGGTATGCGCGATCGAATGTTTGCGCGACATCGTATTCATGCCGCAGCACAAACGCGTTGTGCTCGACCAAGACTGCACGCAGATCGGCCATGCGCTCCAGCAAGGACTCGCGTTCGATGTACTCCGATGGGAAGGTTTCCAGCGCAGCGCACGTCAGCGCAACAGAAGTCACCGGCATGAGACTACCGATGCGCTGCATAACGCGATCAGCATATGCCTGCACGTAGCCCAGCCGTTCGTGCCGCTCCAGCTCGAACAGCCGGATTCCTTTGCTGTCCAGCTCGGCGAACCATCCCGCGACGGGCCACGGCTCGCCCATCACCAACGCCGCACGCCCATAACGCTTCCAGCGCCGAGTGATGAGCCGAATCACGTTCCAACCAAGGTAGCTCAGCACTTCATAGACTTGCGTTAGGCGTGATGGGCGTTGAGCCCCGTTCTTCTCGGTCTCGAGCTCGCGCAGCAGCGAGCGGTCCTCGATGACGCGATCGTAATTGATGGCCACGGGAACCACGTACAGGCGCGAGCGGCAATCCAGATCTCGCGCGACGCCGAGCACGTAGTCGAGCAGGCCGATCTTCGCTGGCCTAAGCGTGCCGTCGCGCGTTAGGCCACCCTCTGGAAAGATCCCCTGCGTCACCCCCTTCTCCGTGATGAGCTGCACATAGCGCTCGAGCACGGCGTGATACAGCGGTTCGCGGTAGCGCCGGCGAATGAAGTACGCACCGAACGCCTTGAAGATGTATTCCAGCGGAAATGCACGTGCCCATTCGCCGACGGCGTACGATATCGCGACATCGCCGGCGAGTGCATAACTCACGAGCACGTAGTCCGCGTTGGAGCGGTGGTTCATGAGGTACAGCACGATCGCGTCCTTCGGCATGCTGCGGAACGGATCGGGGCGCTCGTAATGCACGCTGACTTTGTAAAACAGATTGAGCAACGTGCGGCTGACGACGTAGCCGATCCGGTAGTACGCCAGGATGTTGAAGAACGGGATGATCTCTTTGAGGTAGCCGCGCACTCGCAGCATCACGGCTTGGTCTTCGAGGCCATGCTCGCGAGCGTGAGTGCGCGCGGCCGCGATGACCGCAGGATCGCGGAGAAGCTCCTCGATGACAGCTCGCTTGCGCGTGAGTTTGAAGCGGTCGACGCGCGCGCCGAAGCGGTGTACTGTACGTGCGGCGATCCGATCCAGCCAATGCTTCGTTAGGCGCCAGACCAGCAGCGCCAGGAGTAGCGCCCCGACGAAGAGCGCGGCTGCGAGACTCACGAGCGCCTTCGAGCCGCGCCGCTGGCTTTGGCGCGCATGCCCATGTATTTCGTGCGCTCGTCAGGCTCGAAGTGTTCCAACGAGTAGCGCAGCATCGTGCGCGGCATCACGGCCGCATGTGCGTCGAGGAACAGGCGCAGCGTGTCGCGACTGCAGCGCGCCCCGACTTCGCGCAGCATCCATCCCACTGCCTTGTGGATGAGATCCTGTTCGTCGTCGAGAAGCATCTGCGCCACACGGAGGGCGTCCTTCGACTCGCCGCGTCGTATGAAATGCTGTGTGGCGATGATCGCGATGCGCCGCTCCCAAAGGCTTTCGGACTTCGCCAACTTTGCGAGCAGGGCACGCGAGCGTCGCTCGAGATGCGCACCCAGAATGTTCGGCGACGACAGATCAACCAGGTCCCAGTTGTTGATGTAGCGCGTGTTCGCGAGGTAGGCGTCGACGATGCGCTGCCGGGCCGCCTCATCGCCGCGCGAGTATCCGCGCACGAGTATCAGGAGCGCGACGAGTCGATCTTCGTGAAACGGCGACTTGAGCAGTCGCAGCGTCTCGCCTAACGGCATGTCGGCACAGGCTCGCGCGATCTGTCGCATCTCCGGCACGCTCAAGCCTCGAAACCGATCCCCTTCCCCGTATTGCCCCTTCCCCGTTTTGAAATAGCGCTTCGAAAACTCGGCGCTTTCTGGATCGCCGAGCTTCGCGAGCCGCGCACGCGCCGCGCTCGCAGTCGTAATTTGTCGTGATTTGAGATCGTTCTTTTTGCCGCGGGTTTTCACGGATTGACGCTGAAACAGCCGGTTGTAAAAGCCAAGAAACCGCGCCGCAGGAATTTGGTCCGGTTAGGGCAAATGAATAGGCTCCAGTTTGTCGGGTTCGTGCAGTTACCCGCGCGCGCCCGCGAGAATCAGTGGCAAAATAACCTTTAAGAAAAATGGCCCGGCGGATCTGCAGATCGGCCGGGCCACCGTACTACGGTTACCTAACGACTACTCTTCGTCGCCGCTCGGGAGCGGTGCTCCAAAGCTCGGACGCTCGGCCATAGCCGCCGAGAACACGCTCGGGAAGACAGGCTCGCCCACCAGCTCGGGCTCCGGCATCTCCGGCATTTCGCCCTCGATGTCGACTTCCTGATAGCGGTACATGC
>CBQVAZ010000102.1:0-9622 GCA_967720205.1 uncultured Gemmatimonadaceae bacterium
CTAACGAGTCTATCGGATGCTGAGCCGGGACCGAGAGCGCGATCGTGTCGGCGCCGCGCGTCACGAGCAGGCGCGCTGGCGCGGCCAACTCCTCGACCGATACCAGGCGCTGCCAGAGCGTGGAGTCGCGCAGTGTTTCGCGCGCCGACGCGAGCGGCACGCGACGCCCGTCGGCCAGTTCCAGCACTACTGTCGCATTCGCGTTCGCGCGCGCGGCAACTGTGAGACGCTCGCCGGTGGCCCAGCGCGCGCTCGAGCCCGGCCGCACGCTCTGCTGTTCAGCGACGAGTGGGCCTTCATTCGCGATTGGCGCTGGTCTCGGCGGAATACGAACCGGATGGTCGACGCGCTCCGTCGCGCCCGCGAGCGACGCGTCGATCAGATAGCGCTGGGAGTCGCGCGGCACGGGCAAGAAGGCGAGAAAGCTCCCATTGGGATGCACGCGCACCGAGTGACCATTGATGGCCAGCGTCGCGTTGCCGTTCCCCACTGAGCCAAAGATGAACGTGGAGTCGCCGGCTACCGAGAGAACTGCATCCCTGGGCGGGTAGATCACGCGGATCGCCAGCGGCCCGTTGGCGATGGTCATAGCGGGAAACCGTGGAGCGGGTCCCGTAGCGCCGGTGCGCGGCCCCACAGCGCAGGCTGCGAGTGAACCGAGGCCGCTCAACACACACGGCAGCGTCAGCGCGCGAATGTGCGACGCGTGCAGATCGAATCTGCGCCTGAAGTTGCTACGTACGCGGGTTGGTGGCATCTTCGCGCTCGCCGGGCGTTCCCGGCTCGACGTGCTGCCAAACGGGCCGGGATCCTGCTAGCGCCGTTCCAGAGCTTTTCCGTTTCGGGGGCGTCAGTAGGAGCCATAGCGCAGAAGGTTGGAACGGCGCTAGCATGGACAATGGCTGCGGCTGCTTGGGTTTCCGGGGGGTATGTACAGCTAGGGTTAGGTGCGTTGCGGGTGGTGTGGCCGTGGTAGCAGGTCGCAATTTGATCGGACGGTAGTCCATGCCGATAGGCACTGTGACGTCAGGCTCTCATTCGAATCCAACTCCGACGGATCCGATCGTGCCGCCTGGTGCGGTAACGATTCAGACGTACGCTCAAACCGACGTTGGTCAGACGCGCGAGCATAACGAGGACGCGTTCGTTGTAGCGGACCTCGCCACAGCACGTCCGCTCACGTTCGATCGTTTGCGGCGTCAGCGCTCTGGCCCCATGGGGACGCTCTTCATGGTGGCCGACGGCATGGGCGGCGCGGCCGCGGGCGAATACGCCAGCGCGGCAGCCGTCGAAGTCGTGCTGCGCTACCTACGCGACCACTGGTCCGCGCGAGACAGACCCACTGCCGAAACGTTCGTCGTTGCGATGTACCGGGCTGCGATCCGCGCCAACGACGAGCTGCACATGATCCAGAAGGAGCGGCGCGACCTCGAGGGAATGGGCACCACCGCGACGATCGCGGGACTCCTCGGCGACACGCTCTACCTCGCGCAGGTCGGCGACAGCCGCGCATACCTCGTGCGCGACGCAAAGGCCGTGCAGATCACGCGCGATCAGTCGCTCATGCAGCGTCTGATCGATGCGGGCGAGATTTCCGAAGAAGCCGCGGCGCAGAGCGATCGACGCAACATCATCCTCCAGGCGTTAGGCCCCGAGGCGCACGTCAAAATCGATCTCACCTATCAGCGGCTGCGACGCGGTGACGTCCTCGTCGTGTGCAGCGATGGACTGACGGGGCAGGTCAAGCAGGATGACATCGCGAGCTGTATCGGCGATGGCGCCGATCTCAAACGCGCGTGCGGCGAGTTGATCGCGCTGGCGAATAGCGCCGGTGGGCCGGACAACATCACAGTTGTCACTGCCCGCTTCGACGGAGACGGATTGGCCGCCGCTTCCGACGATGACGAAGCCGGCTATCACGAGTTTTCGTTACCGACGCAGGTCACGCTCGATCTCAGCGCGGCCGGTCCGCCGCCGGAAGCCCCGCCCACACCGTTACAGATCGAGGTCGACGACGAGCGAAGGCGTCGCGGTCAGCGCTGGATGCGGATCCTCGGCGCAATCGGGATCGTGCTCGCGCTGTATGTCTTGTGGCGCTATTTGCGCGCACCCTAACGAATTAAAGTTGTCAGCCGTCGGCTGGAAGCTGACGGCCGACAACGCTGAGAGCTAGCTCGGCGTTAGGCTTCCAAGAATTCGTGGACCGCGCGCGCCCGTTGCAGATGGGACATTCCCGGCGCGGCCCTTGAGGTGCAAGTAGCCCATCAGCGCGAACGCGACTGCCTCCTTCGCTTCTCCATCGAAGAACAGATCGTCAAAGCGCTTCACGCGAATCGGCGCGACCGCCCGCGTGACCGCGGCGGCCAGGGTCGGATTCTTGGCGCCGCCACCGGAAAGCACGAGCTCCGCAACCGGCTCGGGGATGAAGCGTTCGAAGGCTAGCCCGATGGATCGCGCCGTCAGCGCCAGCGCCGTCGCGATGACGTCCTCCGTAGTGGCGTTAGGCAGCCGCCGGCGGCAGTCCGCGATGAACGCGTCGATATACGCCGGACTGAACAGCTCGCGCCCAGTTGACTTGGGCGGCTCGGTGCTGAAGAACGGATCGGCCAGCGCGGCGTCGACCGCGGCGTCGATCGCCGTGCCCGCGGCGGCGAGGACTCCGTCGCGATCGTAGCGCTCGCGACCATTCGTTAGGCGCTGCGTTACGCCGTCGATCACGACCACACCCGGCCCGGTGTCGAACGCGCGCACGACGGTGTCCGCGCCGGCTGACACACCGCGCGGTGGAACGATTGTGAGGTTGCCGATACCGCCCAGGTTCTGCAGCACACGCCACTCATCGTTCGAGCTGAAGAGCAGTGTGTCCGCGATCGGCACGAGCGGGGCTCCCTGCCCTCCTGCCGCAATGTCTCGCGCGCGGAAGTCGCTGATCACCGGCAATCCCGTACGCTCCGCGATCACCGCCGGCTGGCCGATCTGCCACGTCGAGTGCGCCGGCACGTGCCACACGGTCTGACCGTGCGAGGCGATAGCGGCGATTTCGTTGCGCGGCACGCCGGCTTGCGCGATCACGGCAGTCGCGGCGCGCGCGAGCCAGGCGCCGAGCTCGTAATGCGCGCGGCAATACACTTCCGGCGTCGTTCCCGTTAGGCATTCCGCGAGGAGCTTGCGCTCCTCATCGCTGTACGGCGTGACGTCGTAGGCCAGGAGCTCCCACGCGATACCTGTCGTCTCATCGTCGCTGAACCTGACGACGGCGGCGGAGACGCCATCCAGCGACGTCCCCGACATCAGCCCGACGACGACGCTCGGCTCCGCTGCCGTCATCGCACCGGGGGTGGCGGGCCGGGAATGACTCGACGGATCACTCCCCCCGCCCGCTCGAGCGCGTCGATCGCATCGGCCTTCGTCAGCGCGAGCTGTTGCATAACGATTGCGACTTTGACGCTCTGGTCCGCCATGTCGAGCATGCGCCGAGCTTCGCTGCGCGAGACGCCACAAACTTCCACGAGGATTCGTTCGCTGCGGTCACGCAGCTTGTCGTTCGTCGCGCGCAGATCGACCATTAAATTGCCGAACGTCTTGCCGATGCGGATCATGGCGCCAGTCGTAAGCATGTTCAGCACCATCTTGGTCGCCGTACCAGCTTTGAGGCGCGTCGAGCCCGTGACGATCTCCGGGCCGACGATCGGAAGGATCGCGATATCGAGTTGAGCTTCGAGCGCGCTCGAAATCGGCGTGCATGCAATGATGACGGTCTTCGCGCCACGTTCTTTCGCTCGAGTGAGCGCGCCTTGCACGAACGGCGTCGTGCCTGACGCGGCGATACCAACGAGCACGTCCTTTGGCCCGACGTTGATCGCGTCCATTTCGTGCGCGCCATCCTCAGGTCGGTCCTCGGCACCTTCGCGCGCTTTGAATACCGCTGTAGGTCCGCCAGCGATGATCCCTTGCACCATCTCCGGATCGGATCCGAACGTGGGTGGGCATTCGCTGGCGTCGAGTATTCCCAGACGCCCCGAAGTGCCAGCGCCCACGTAGAGCAGACGTCCGTTACTTCGGAACGCCGCTTCGACGAGATCGATCGCCTGAGCGATGCGCTCACGCTCCGTGGCAACGGCATCGGGGACGCGGCGATCCTCCGCGTTCATGAGATCGACGATCTGGAGCGCGGAGGCGAGATCGATGTCAGCAGAGCTTGGGTTGCGCTGCTCGGTGACTCTGGATTCAGCTGAGGGGCCTGCGGGGAGGTCGGCGGGAGCCACGGTGGGGGGCGAGGGGGAAACCGCGGGGCTAACTTACCCGGTGCGAAAAAGAGGCCGCAAGCCGTGAGGCGCTCGCTCCTGTGCGCCCGTACGGTAGCGCCTAACGCCGGAGAATCGATGGCTTTTCGTTCCTCGTTCGTTGCCGCATGTCTCGTTTCCTTCGTCGCCGCGGTCGCCTGCCAATCTCCGGGCGGCGCTGCCACCGCATCCGCGCAGGCGATCCCGCAGCGAGCCAGCGTTCAGTTCCCCGCGACGTGGCGCTTCAAGGCCGGTGATTCGGCGCAATTCGCCGAGCATGCTATGATCGCAAGCAACTCGCGCCTAGCGAGCGAGGCAGGAATCGAGATCGTGAAGGCTGGAGGGAATGCGGTCGATGCTGCCGTGGCCGTCGGCTTCGCGCTGGCCGTCACGTACCCGGTCGCCGGTAATCTTGGCGGCGGCGGTTACATGGTGATCCGTATGGCCGACGGCCGGAGCGCGGCACTGGACTATCGTGAGATGGCGCCGCTCGCCGCGTCGCGCGACATGTATCTCGACGACAAAGGCAACCTCACCGAAGCGAGCGTGATCGGCTATCGCGCGTCTGGTGTTCCTGGTGCAGTCGCCGGGATGCTCGAGGCGCTCGCGAAGTACGGCAGTAAATCTCGCGCTGCGGTCATCGCCCCTGCGCTGCGACTCGCGCGTGATGGGTTTGTCGTGGATTCAGGGTTCTCGCGCTCACTCGCCGGAGACAAGCCCTACATCTCGCGTTTTTCAGGACGCGCCGTGTTCTATCCGAACGATTCGGCGCTCAAGCCTGGAACGCGCTTCAAGCAGCCGGCGCTCGCCGCAACGTTGCAGCGCATCAGTGACAACGGCGCGAAGGAATTCTACGAAGGACAGACAGCCGACTCGCTTGTCGCCGAGCTTGGCCGCGGCGGTGGGGTGATCACGGGCGAGGATCTCAAGCGCTACAAAGCGATCTGGCGTGCGCCGATCAACGCGACGTACCGCGGCTACCGCCTCATCACGATGCCGCCGTCCTCGTCAGGCGGGACGACGATCGCCGAATCGCTCAACTTGCTCGAGACGTTTCCCGCGGCAACGTGGGGGACGGCGAACTACGTCCACTTGTTAGGCTCCTCGTATCAGCGGGCCTTCATCGATCGCAATTCCAAGCTCGGCGATCCTGACTTCATCAACGTCCCGCTGGCACAACTCACGAGCAAGGACTACGCGCGCACTCTAGCCAAGACAATCGATCCCCAGAAAGCCACGCCGACTCCGCGCGACGGCACGCAGATCGTCGACGGGATGCACACGACGCATTACTCGGTTGTGGACGACAAGGGGAACGCTGTGGCCACGACGACCACGATCAACAATGGCTACGGTTCCGGCGTGTACCTAACGAGCGTCGGCATCTTCATGAATGACGAGATGGACGATTTCGCAGCGGCGCCGGGAAAGCCGAACATGTTCGGCCTCGTTCAGGGCGAGCAGAATGCGATCGCGCCAGGGAAGCGCATGCTGAGCGCGATGTCGCCGACTATCGTGCTGGATCCGCAGGGAAATCTGCTGCTCGTGGCGGGGGCTGCCGGCGGCCCGCGCATTATCACGACTACATCGCAGATCATCCTCAATGTCATTCAGCACAACATGACGCTGGCCGACGCCATGCGCGCGCCGAAAATCCATCATCAGGCGCTGCCTGACGAGTTACTCGTCGAGAATGGCGGCCTAACGCCCGAGGTCGAGTCCGCGCTCAAGACGATGGGCCACACGATTCGCTATGTCGGTGGTCTCGCGAACTCCAACGCTGTGATGCGCGTGAAGGGGGGCTGGCACGGAGTATCGGAGCCGCGCTCGATCGGCGAGAAGGGGACGGCGGGTTACTAACAACTACCGGGATAGGGGATAGGGGATAGCACGACAAGAAAAAGGGGATCGGCTTGATAGCCGACCCCCGCATGTTTTTCTACCCCCTATCCTCCTATCCCCCTATCCCCTATCCCCTAGTTGTTATGCTTCGTTAGGCTACTCGCTGAATCTCGAGTCCGTCCGTTAGGCGGATTGTGATATGGCCGCCGACGTTTACGCAGCCCTCGTAGTTCCCCGTCGCAGCCGCAGCCGCGGCACCCGCTGCCGCACCGGCGGCGGCACCAGTAACCGTCCCCTTGGTGCTCTTGCCGATGACCTGGCCGATGACGGCGCCAACCACTGCGCCACCGATCACCTTCTTCGCATCGGTCGACTTCGTCGTGCTCCGGTGCTTGTCGACTTCCGCCGACGCTAGTTCGGAGGACACCGCGTAGGTCTTGCCGTCAAACGACAGCGAGATCACGCGGAAACCCATGACGACTTTGTCGTTGACGTTGTCGCTGCGATCAAGCGCAGTGACTTCGACAACGGCCGTCGCGCCTTGTGGAATACGCACGCCGTTTGAACCCGTGATCGTCTGCGTTACGGTCGCGTTAAAACGATCACCGACCTTGTTGGTGTTCGTGCAGATCTTGTCGCCAGACGCGAGCACGATCGACGTGCCTGACGCGATCACACCCGTCGACGCTTCTGCCGAACCCGATCCCTTTGGATTCGTCGTCACCGTGTTTCCAGTCGACGTCGTCGTGGTCGTCGGCGGATTCGTGTTCTTGGGCTGAGTCTGAGTTGCTGGACGCGGACGCGGCGTCGACGTTTTCGGCGCACTGGTCGTCGGCGATTGCGTTGTCGGCGCCGGTACGTCCTCGAGCTTCGGCTGCGCCGTCGAGTCTACGCCAGCGCGGCCGAGGTCGCGCGCGAGCAACGTGTCATTCACGAGCGCCGTGTCGTCGCTGCGCCCGCACGCCGCAATTGCGAAAGCGGCGAGCGTCGCGAACGCCAAACGGCGAGTCGAGGAGCGAGTCATCGATGAATCTCCCTGAAATCGGGGCATGCAATGGATACCGCTGCGAGACTGAAAAGTGCCTGTTTTGGCTCTCTCGTGGCAGCGGTAAGTGCTGACGTACCAATAAGACGCACATGGCGAGCCAAGATTTCACGGCTCACTGTGAGGTAAATCACGAGGTCGCTCCGCGCGGACAGAGGAGCTCGCTCGACTCGGCCGCGCCTGGTCGTGGCATATCAGTCTCCGACGCGAAGCTTTGAGACGTCAGCTGCGAGTAGAAGTGTTCATCAGTTCAGCCGCGTGTAGCTCCATGTTGGGAGAGGGCCCGACTACTGGACTCGAGAACTCTTGCCCTGGAAGCTGACCACTCACAGCTTCGCGAAGGAGTTTCTGAGTCCTGGCGCGGAGGCGCGGACCCGCCTCACCGGTCAGACGGAGTCTAGAGTCGGTTGCGAAGCGCGTCGGGAGTGAGCGACTGCAGATAGCTCGCGAGGATCGTGAAGCGGTCGGTCACCATGAGCAGACCGACGGCGAGCAAGAGAATTCCCGACGCGCGCGACACCCACACAAGATGCCGCCGCATCGCCTTCACGACGTCGATAAAGCGATCGATCGCGAGCGCCGCGGCGAGAAACGGCACGGCGAGCCCCAGCGAGTACGCGCTCAAGAGACCCATGCCGCGCGCGAGGTCGGCTTCCGACGATGTGTAAACGAGAATGGCAGAGAGAATCGGTCCGATGCACGGCGTCCACCCGGCACCGAACGTCATCCCCACCAGCAGTGTTCCGAAGTAGCCGAGCGGTTTGTCGGCGAGATGCACGCGGCGCTCGCGCATGAAGGCGCTGATCTTGAGCACGCCTAACAAGTACAGTCCGAACACGATAATGAGCACGCCGCCAACTCGGCTCAGCCAGCGGCGCTCGAAGCGCAGCGTCGCACCGAGCGCCGTGGCCCCGGCGCCTAACGCAAGAAAGATGATGGAAAAGCCGAGGACGAAGAGCAGCGCGTGCACCAGCGTGCGTCGCTTCGCCAGCACCACGTCATCCAGCGACATCCCGGTGATGAACGTGACGTAGCTCGGGATGAGCGGGAGCACGCACGGCGAGAGAAAACTCAGTAGACCCGCGGTGAACGCGACGACAAACCCGACCGAGCTAGCTGGCTCCATGCTCCGTGCTGAAATCGCCGTCGCTCATGAACGGGACGTCGCTCAGCGCCTCACGAAACTTGGCGATCTCGATGGATTCGGGTTCGCCGTCTTCGCCGGATCGCAGTGCCACACCGCGCACGACGCGATCGATCGTGTCGAGTGGGGCATCTGCCTCATGGCGCACTTCTGTCTCCCACGCCCCGCGCTCCGTGCCCTTGATGACCAACTTGTAGCGCGCCGACAGGATTTCATAACGCGGCACGTCGTGATCCGCTGGCAGCGTGGGACTCGGCGTCGTGTCACCGTCCACTACGACTGGAATGACGGTCTCGATGTCCGAGCCGATGTCCAACTCGTCGCTGAAATCCTCGGACGGCGGAATCGACATGTCGGGCGGGATCGGCTGTGGCGGCCGGGCGGCGACAATGGCGACGCCGGACTCGATTCCACCCTGCCTGATCGCCGGGAACAGTCGCACCTCGTGCACGCGACCTTCGCCGATGCGTGCCGCGATCTCGCGCAGAAACCGTCGTTGCGTCTCTGTCATCGGCCGGCTCCGGTTGTGGCGGCCGCGGGCGCCGCCGTCCGCGTTAGGCCGCGCGCATCCAATTCACGCTCCACGTAGAGCCTCAAGATGTGCATGAAGTCCTGTGCGTTGGTGACGACGCCGAACGCCTGGTGCGTTCCGCGGTCTTTCAGTTTGCTGACGACGAACTCCGATGAGTCTACGCAGATGGTAGCGAGTTCGCGAAGGGTCCCGTCGGACTCTGTGACGAACGCCGGTAGCATGTTGCCTGTTGCGATGGCATGCAGCGCGGTAGCGATGAGAATGGCCATCGTCGCTTTGACGGCGTGAGCGCGCATTGCGTCCTGCGCCGCCGCGATGTCCGTGTAAACGTCGGGCAATGGGCCATCGTCGCGGATCGAACCGCACAGCACGAACGGCACGTCGCGCGTCACGCACGCGTGCATGATGCCGCTCGTAATCACGCCCTGTTGTACTCCTTGCGCGATCGAGCCGGCCGCACGCACGCGGTTGATCGCACGCATGTGCAGACCGTGGCCGCCGACTGTGGTCTCCCCGCTGCCAGTCATGCCTAACGTGGTACCGTACATCGACGCTTCGATGTCGTGCACGGCGACGGCGTTTCCCGCGAGCAACGCTCCGACGAATCCGTTTTCGATGAACCAGGTCATGTCCGCGCGGGCGCGTGAATGCACGAGCGCCGGTCCGCAGACCCAGATGGGATAGCCGCGCTCGCGTTCAGCGATGAGAATGCGCGCCATCACGCCGTAATCGATCGGCTTTTCGCGCGAGACGTCGCTCGCCATGAAGCGGAACTC
>CBQVAZ010000103.1:0-9610 GCA_967720205.1 uncultured Gemmatimonadaceae bacterium
ATAGATGCGCTCGAAGCGACGCACGCGTTCGGGCGTTTCGCGGCGTCGCTACCGAACCCAGGCGCGCGACTTACAGTCGGTGGGCTCGTCGGCTCGTCCGATGCCGTCGCCATCGCGGCGTTGGCGCGGCGTCTGCCCACGCGGGTCATCGTCGTCGTCGCCGACGCAATTCCGGACGCGGAGCGCTGGTGGGCGGATCTCAGAGTCCTCCTGGATGACGCGCCCGTCGCGCTGTACCCGGCGCGCGAAGGCTTCGGCGAGGCGGAGCCGCACGCCGAAATCGCGGGCGAGCGCGTCGAGACGCTGGAGCGCCTAACGCGCGGTGAGGTGCGCATCCTCCTGACCACGGCGCGTGCTGTGCTGGAACGCTCGCGCGTCCCCAAACGGCTGGCGGCCGCACGGCTCGAGCTGCGTCGCGGCGACGTACACCGCCTGAACGACCTGGCGCAGCACCTCGACTCCATCGGATTCGAACGCGTGCTCATGGTGGATGACGTCGCGCAGTACGCGATCCGCGGCGGCATCATCGACATCTATTCGTTCGGCATGGCGGAACCCGTTAGGCTCGAGCTCGTCGGTGACGAGATCGACGACCTGCGAGCTTTCGACATCGTCACGCAGCGTTCCACACGCGCGCTCGAGTCCACGCTCATTCTTCCGGCCGAGATGGCACCGAGCGATGAGGAAGCGGCTGCGTCTGAAGAGCGGCTGTCGATCATGGACATGTGGCCGCCCGATTCGATTATCGTGCTACCGAAAGGCGCGCACCCCGACCCCGAGTTCGAGCGCACGTGGAGCGAGGCCGCGCACCACATCGATCTGGCGCGGCGCCGCGGTGAAGACGCTCCGCCACGCGCCGATCTCTTCATCGATCCTGCCGTCGCGCGCGTGCGTCTCCAGGGCTTGGCTGCCCTGGAGCTCACGGAATCGCACGAGTCGGATGTGCGCTTTCCGCTGCTCGCTCCAGAGTCGATCTCGCGCGACATCCGGCGCCTCCGACGCGTTGTGCGCGACGGAATGCCCACGATCATCCTCTGCGATAACGCGGGGCAGGCCGAACGGCTGGATGAGCTGCTGAACGAAGACGAATACCAGCCGTCGCCGGCTGCGCTTTCCATCGGCGTTCTCGATGGCGGTTTCGTCATCCCGGCAGGAACGTCAACAGGCTCGTTAGGCCTGCGCATCCTCACGGACCACGAGATCTTCCGCCGCGAACGACGTCTCAGACGCGCTCGGCGCTACGCGACAGGCGCGATGCTGGAGACGATCACCGGCGTCAAGCCGGGAGATTTCGTCGTACACCTCGAGCACGGGATCGGCATCTTTCGCGGAATCCAGCAGATCTTCGTCAGCGAGAGCACGATTGAGGTGGCGGTCATCGAGTATGAGGGCGGCGACCGCCTCAACGTACCCCTCTATCGTATAGACCAGATCGAGCGCTACCGCTCAGCGCGCGATGTCGGAGAAGACGCGCCGCCGCCCAAGCTGCACAAGTTAGGCGGCCGCCGTTGGAGTCAGCAGCGCGAGCGCACGCGTGCAGCCATCGAAGCGATGACGCACGAGTTGCTCGATCTGTACGCACGGCGCCAGCTCGCCGAGCGTCCGCCGCATGAGCCGGATACAGCGTGGCAGCGCCAGCTCGAGTCCTCGTTCCTCTTTGAAGACACGCCCGATCAGGTGAAGGCGACGTCGGATGTGAAATCAGATATGGAACGGCCGCGTCCGATGGATCGCCTGCTCGTCGGCGACGTCGGCTACGGAAAGACGGAGATCGCCGTACGTGCAGCATTCAAAGCGATCCAGTCCGAGCGCCAAGTGGCCGTGCTCGTCCCCACCACGATCCTCGCCGACCAGCATGCGCGCACGTTTGGAGAGCGTCTGGCGGATTTCCCAGTCCGCATCGCGGCGCTGAGCCGCTTTCAAACGGCCAAAGAGCAGGCTGAGATCGTTAGGCAGGTCGCATCCAAGCAAATTGACGTCGTCATCGGGACGCATCGACTCCTCAGCGCCGATGTCCAGTTCGGTCGCCTCGGCCTCATCATCGTTGACGAAGAGCACCGCTTCGG
Organism: uncultured Gemmatimonadaceae bacterium; assembly: GCA_967720205.1. Classification (GTDB taxonomy): domain Bacteria; phylum Gemmatimonadota; class Gemmatimonadetes; order Gemmatimonadales; family Gemmatimonadaceae; genus DASYRX01. The sequence continues at coordinate 2,067 of CBQVAZ010000103.1, forward strand.
CGTGAAGCACAAAGAGAAGCTCAAGCAGTTGCGTCTCGAGACCGACGTGCTGACGCTCACTGCCACACCGATTCCGCGCACACTGCACATGTCGCTCGCGGGACTGCGTGACATGACGCTCATGCAAACGCCCCCGCGCGATCGCTCGCCGGTGCTCACTTTCGTCGAGCCCTGGGACGATGGGCTCATCAGCGAGGGCATCTCACGCGAGCTGGATCGCGGCGGACAGGTCTTCCTGGTGCACAACCGCATCGAAACGATCGAGGCCGTGTCTGACCACGTTAGGCGCCTGGTCCCGCGCGCCCGCATCGCCGTGGGCCATGGACAGATGCGCGAGCGCGACCTCGAAGACGTCATGCACCGCTTCGCTCGTGGTGACGTCGACGTGCTCGTTTCGACAATGATCGTGGAGTCCGGGCTCGATGTTCCCAACGCGAACACGATGTTCGTCAATCGGGCAGACTATTTCGGTCTGGCGCAGCTGTATCAGCTACGCGGTCGCGTTGGTCGATCGCACCGACGCGCGTACTGCTATCTCATGGTGCCGGATCTCATCGACGAGGACGCAGAGCGGCGTCTTCGCGTGCTGGAGCACCATACAGAGCTTGGCTCGGGCTATCGCATCGCACTCACGGACCTCGAGATGCGCGGAGCAGGGAACCTGCTTGGCGCGGAACAATCGGGATTCGTGCACGCTGTCGGCTTCGAGGTCTATCTGCGCATGCTCGACGACGCGGTCAGGCGCCTCCAATTGAGCGAGGGTCAGGCGGATGCAGTTCGACTCCAGCCGTCCGACGTTTCACTCGATCAGCCGGCGTATTTCCCTGACGACTATATCCCCTCTCAAGAGGCCAAGCTCGACCTCTACAAACGTCTCAGTACCGTCCAGCGCGCCGAAGAGATTGAGGCCATGCGCTCCGAGGTCCGGGACCGATTTGGGCCACTGCCAGTTCAGGCCCGCCATGTGTTCACCGTCGCGGTGCTGCGCCTCGTCGGCGGCAGCCTTGGTATTGAGGCGATCCTGGTGCATGGAGAAGAGGCCCGCATTACCTTTCGAGAGCACGCGGCCCCCCGGCTACGCGCGATTTCAGCAGCATTCGGCGAGGTGCAATTCCGCGCCGATGTGCGAAGGGCGCATCCGCTATCGCTCAAGCTGACGCGACTGGGCGGCTCAGCTATGCTCGACGGGCTCGTTCGTGCCCTTCGTGAGATCGCCGGCACGCCGTCGAGTCGGCAACTTGAGCGCCACGCACTCTAACGCCACTTACATGTCCCGAATTCGCTTCGTCCTCGCCCCTGCCATCGTCGCTGCCGGCACGCTCGCTATCGCCGCGTGTGACGGGCTCAAGTCAGCCTTCAGCGCCCACGTCGACGTCGTCGCCCGCGCCGAAGGCGAAGAGCTCTCAGTCGACCAGTTCGCCGACATGTTAGGCAAGTCGCGCGTGCCGCTACAGAAGAACATCGCCGAGAACGTCGCCCAGCTGTGGGTGAGTTATCACCTGCTTGCAAAGGCGGCGGCGAACAACGACACGCTGAGCGATCCCAAGCTCATCGACAAGGCGATGTGGGCCCAGTTGCAGCAGCAGCGCCTGCAGAAGTTCTCGATGAAGGTCGACAGCACGATGCCCGCCGTCGACACGAGCAACATGGCAGACAAGTACGCGAACAGCACCGAATTCTTCGCGGCACGCCACATCCTGTTCATGTTCCCGAATCAAGACTCGTCGAAGGCGGACTCGGTGCGTCGTAAGGCGGAGAGCGTTCGCGCACAGGTGAACGCGAAGAACTTCGCCGACATGGCGAAGAAGCACAGCCAAGACGGCAGCGCTGCGAATGGCGGCGATCTCGGTCTCTTCCCGGCTGGGCAGATGGTCGCGCCCTTCGAGCAAGGCGTGCGCGCTCTCAAGCCCGGCGAAGTCTCGGGACTCGTGCGCTCGCAGTTCGGCTATCACATCATCAAGCGATCCGAGTACGCCGAGGTAAAGGACCAGTTCAACCAGGCGTACGTTGGCAAACAGAAGCAAGGGACGAACGAGCAGTTCATCAACAAGGTGCAGGAAGGCGCGCAGATCAGCATCAAGCCTAACGCGGGGAAGAACCTCAAGGAGCTCGCGGCAGATTGGGAAGGTCGCAAGAACGACCGAACTGTCATCGCGACGAGCAAGGCTGGCAACTTGACCGTGGCGCGAGTCGCGCAGTGGCTCAACGGCCAGCCACAGCTCGATCAGATCCGCGTGCAGATGCAGCAGGCGCCGGATTCGCTTCTCTCCTCGTTCGCCAAGCAGCTCGCGACGCAGGAGGTTCTGCTGGAGATGGCCGACAGCGCCAAAGTGCAGCTCGATTCCGCGCAGCTCGCTGAGCTGCATCAGGCGTTCAAGTCTCTCGTGATGAACACGTGGGCCGGCCTTGGCGTCACGCCTAACACGCTCGGCGACTCGCTCAAGACGTCGGCCGCGCGCGAAGCCGAGGCGGCGAAGCGCGCGAACGACTACGTGCAGAAGCTGCTAAGACAGGAGGCGGCGTTCGTCGACGTGCCGCACATTCTCTCTGCCGCTCTACGCGAGAAGTACGAAGGAAAGGTGAACGCGGCGGCGATCGACCGCGCACTCACCGAGGCGCAGAAGGTCCGCTCCCAGGCCGATTCAACGCGGCCGCCGAGTGCCGTCCCTATGCCGGGTGCAACAGCGCCCAAGGATACGGGTAAGCAGTAAAACGATGCGATTCCTCGCTGCTGCTCTTGTCGTCGCGACGACGCTCGGCGCTTCGGCGCGTGGAGCGGCTCAACAGCCGCAGGCGCGACCGGCGCAGTCGACGCCACGCGTGGCGCTCGACAGCATCGTCGCCGTCGTCGGCACCACGCCGATTCTGCTGAGCGATCTCTTCGAAGCGATCAATCAGCGACGTGCAGCGGGCGTGCAGCCGCCGAACGACTCGGCTGGTCAAGTCGCGTTCGCGCGTGAGATTCTGAGCGGTCTAATCGACGAAGAGGTGTTGGTGCAGCGCGCGCTTGCCGACACGGGCGTCACGGTTGACGAGGCCGACATCCTCAACACGGTCGAGCAGGAAATGAAGCGTCAGCGCTCGCGCTTCCAGACCGATGCTGAATTCGCCGCGGCGTTGCGCCAGAGCGGATTTGGTCCGCCTGACGAGTACCGGCGCTGGTTAGGCGAGCAGGTGCGTCGCGGTGCGTTGCAGCGACGGCTCGTCGCCAAGCTTCGTCAGGCAGGAAAGATCATTCCTGTCGGCGTGACGGAAGCTGAGATCGCAGAAGCCGTCGAGAAAGAGCGCGCAAACCTTGGCCGCAAGCCGCCGACTGTCACGTTCCGACAAGTCGTCGTGCCAACGCAAGCGTCTGCCAAGGCGCTTTCGGCCGCGCACGCCAAAGCGGAATCGCTGCTCAAGGATATCCGTGGCGGCGCCGACTTCGAGTTGCTCGCCAAACGAGAATCGATGGACACCACGACGAACAAGAACGGTGGTGACCTCGGGTGGCAGCGACGACAGACGATTCCAGGGTACGAAGGCCTCGACGCGCTCCTGTTCACTATCAACCCGGGGCAGGTTGGGCCAATCGTCCAGACTCCGGACGGTTTCCACGTCGTTCGCGTAGACCGCGTGCGTCCCGGCGAAGTCAAAGCGCGTCAGATCCTGATCCGGCCGGCATACGACTCGACAGACATCGCGCGTGCGAAAGTGCGCGCCGACAGCGTGCTCGTTTTGTGGAAGGCGGGTCAGATCTCGCTCGACTCGCTGTACGCTCGCTACCACGATCCGATCGAGGAGAAGGGGAGCCTGCAGCCCTTCCCGCGCTCCGAGCTGCCGCCATCGTACAGCACGGCCTTCGCGGAAGCGAAGCCTAACGAGTTCGTGGCGCCGTTCCGCATCGAGGACGCGGCGCGTGGCGTTCCGAAGTTCGTCGTGGCGCAGCTGCTCGAGGTAGACGCCGGCGGCGAGTACACGATCGCCGAGCTGCGCGATCGCTTGCGTGAAAGCCTGGCTGAAGCCAAGGCGATTCGGCGGTTGATCGACACGCTGAAGAAAGAGACGTACGTCTCGGTGCGGCTGTAGTCCGCACGGGCGTGCTCAGGAGCCACAGTCATTTCTGACGCATCGCCGGTCCGTCTCGCGATCACGTTAGGTGATCCGCGTGGCATTGGACCGGAAGTCGTGCGCGAGGCGCTGGCCGATCCGGCGACGTTGCTTGGCGTAGACGCGTGCGTTGTGGGCCCCACCGGCGTCGACGTCGCGGTGCAGGAATCGGTAGGCACATGGTCAGCCGGCGGCACGCCCGCACAGGCAGGGTCGCTTGCCGGTCGCGCGATCGAGCGCGCCGTCGCTCTCGCGATGGCAGGCGAGGTAGACGGCATCGTGACGGCACCGGTGGACAAGAGTGCGCTCTGGGCGGCCGGCTTCAGGTTTCCCGGTCATACGGAGATGCTCGCGGCGCTGTCCGGCACAGAGGTGGCGATGATGCTTGCCTCCGACAAACTGCGCGTCGTACTCGTTACGACCCACCTGCCGCTGCGTGACGTGCCCAGTGTGCTCAGCGTGGAGAGGATCGTGCGCACCGCGCGCGTTACGTCAGAGGGGCTGCGAGCGTGGTTTGGTATCATGAACCCGCGACTCGCGTTATGCGCGCTCAATCCGCACGCCGGCGACGGCGGCCGTTTCGGACGCGAAGACGAGGAGCTGCTCACGCCCGCGGCGCGCGAAGCTGGAATCGCCGGACCGTTCCCCGCCGATACGGTGTTCGTCCGCGCGCTGCGCGGCGAGTTCGATGCCGTGCTCGCGCCGTATCACGACGTTGGGATGACGGCGATCAAAGTGGCATCGTTCGGCGCGGCCGTGAACGTCACGTTAGGCTTGCCGTTTCCACGAACCTCGCCGGACCACGGTACCGCGCTCGACATCGCGGGGCAGGGGAAGGCGGACCCGTCGAGCATGAAGGCTGCTGTGCGTTTGTGTGCCGACATCGCGCGGCGTATTAACGGGGTCACACCCCATGCCCCACGGGGAGTCTGACCCCATGCATCACCACGGCCATAGCCATGGGCATGCGCACGTGCACGCCGACGATGACGGTCTAGCCGTCGGTCGTCTTCGGCTCGCGCTCATCTTCACGGCCGCGTTTTTGGTCGCGGAGGTCGTTGGTGGGCTCATCACGAATTCGCTCGCGCTCCTGGCCGACGCCGGGCACATGCTCACTGACGTCGGCGCGCTCGCGCTGTCCCTGTTTGTCGCATGGTTCTCACGCCAGCCCGCGTCGCCCGCCAAGACGTATGGCTATCTGCGCTGGGAAGTGCTCGCGGCGTTTATCAACGGCGCCGCGCTGCTCGCCATCTCGGTGGCGATACTCTGGGAGGCGGCGACGCGCCTGCGCGCGCCGGAGCCTGTCTCCTCGGGACTGATGCTGGCCGTCGCGTTAGGTGGCCTTGCTGTGAATGCCGCGTCCGCGTGGGTATTGCATCCGGCCCACAGCCAATCACTCAACGCGCGCGGGGCATATCTCCACGTGATCGGCGACTTGCTCGGCTCGTTAGGCACCGTCGCCGCGGCGATCGTCTTGCGCACGACCGGCTGGCTGCTCGCCGATCCCATCGCCTCCATCGTCGTCACGCTGCTCGTCATGCGTAGCGCGTGGCGGCTGGTGCGCGAGTCCGTGGACGTACTCCTCGAGGCCACGCCGGCGCACATCTCGCTCGGCGCCGTGCGATCACAGCTCGAGGCGATCCCCGGCATCGAAGGCGTGCACGATCTGCACGTCTGGACGGTTTCGTCCGGAATGGTGGCGATGAGTGCACACGCAGTGGTGCAGGACCCGGACCAGCATCAGAGCGTTCTGGAGCGCGCCATTCAGACGATGCAACGTTTCGGCATAGCGCACGTCACGATGCAGATCGAACGTCAGGCGATTTGCAACGATTCCCACCCCTAGTTAGCGCTATCTAACGCGGGAACGCTGCTGTCAGCCGTCGGCTGGCAGCTGATAGCTGACAGCTTCAGTTGAGCCTGAGACGAATGTCTCACGGGCCGTGCGACATCTATCACATCGTTTCGGGGCAGTGGGTGCGAACGTCTTCTGCTTGCGAAACCACCGCGACGCACGCGCATGCATCAGCTGCTCAACAACGATTACCGCATCGAAAAGCGACGACTCCCCGTTGCGGTGACGCTCATGAGCGGAACGCGATTGGACGGCGAGCTGTTCGTCCAAGCGAGCAGTCAGTATCACGGTGAATTGGAAGACGCGCCGGAAGTGCTGAACGCGGACGACCTATTCTTTCCGCTCGCACTGCGAAATGGCGACACCGTCCTCGTCGCCAAAGAAAACGTTCGATCCGTTGCTGTCGCACGGCAGGATGTGCATGAAGACGAAGCGCTCGGCATTCCAACTCGAGTGGAAGTCTCACTGCGCGACGGCGAGCGACTGAATGGCAGTTTGATTATCGAGCCGGTGAACGGCCGTAGCCGCGTGCTGGACTTTCTCAATCGTCGACAGGAGCGCTTTCTGCCCTTGTTCGGTCGCGAATCAGTTCTGCTGATCAACCGCACGCTCCTCGAGCGCGTGCGCCCGGTCACGTGATGTCTCAGCTCGATCGCCTGCTCGAGGTGATGCGTGACGCGCGCGGGGAAGTGCTCACGCTGCGCGCCGACGACGTCGCCCATGTTCTTCGCCACGGCTCAGAGCAGCCGATGACGAAGCAGCCGCTCACGCGCGCTCAGGTTCTTGGCCTCGTGCGCGAAAAGGCGCCGGCCGCGTTGCACGCCGAGCTGCAGGCCGGACACCCCGTCGCGTTCCAGTTCGATGGCCCCGGCGGACGCTACGAAGTGGACGCACGCATCAGCGACGCAGCCTGCGAAGCACGCATCAAGACTCTGAGCCCTCAGGCGCACTCGCCTAACGGGGTGGGGCCGCGGCCCGTGGATCCCGCCCGCAAAGCGGGGATCGACGCGCTCCTGACGACCATGATTCAACGGCGGGCGTCCGACCTGCATCTGCGCAGCGGCATCCAGCCGCTCGTGCGCATCGACGGTCAGCTCGTTTCGCTGGATGGTCAGCAGACGTTAGGCGTCGATATGATTCGCGACATGCTGCACGCGATCATGGGCCCGCACACACAGCAGGAATTCGCGCGCACGCACGATGCCGACTTCGCGTACGAGATCCCTGGCCTCGCGCGCTTCCGCGGCAATGCCTTCGTCGATCGTCACGGTCCGGCGGCTGTCTTCCGCGCCATTCCATCCAAGATCGTCACGGCCGAAGAGCTAGGGTTGTCGAGCGAGCTCCAGGCGCTGTGTCAGCTGACAAAAGGTTTGGTGCTCGTCACGGGGCCAACGGGATCCGGAAAATCCACGACGCTCTGCGCGCTGATCGATCTGGTGAATCGCACTCGGCACGATCACATCGTCACGATCGAGGACCCGATCGAATTCGTGCACGAGCGAAAGGGTTGCCTCGTGACACAGCGGCAGGTCGGGCTCCATACCGGATCGTTCAAGCACGCGCTACGCGCGGCGCTGCGCGAGGACCCCGACGTCGTGCT
>CBQVAZ010000104.1:0-9569 GCA_967720205.1 uncultured Gemmatimonadaceae bacterium
CTCTGCGTCCACGCGTGTCTGAGCGCTCGTCCACGCCCTCGGTGCGGCAGGTGGACGAAGCGGACGTCGCTGTATTCCTGCGACAGTCGACGCGCGACTGCGTCGGTCCCGTCGGACGAGCCATTGTCAACGATCACGACGCGCCACTGACAAGGCAGGTGCTGCGTGAGGAAGTCGCGCACCGTGAGCACGCTGTTCTGCAGCACGTGCGCTTCATTCAGCACAGGAATGACGACATCGACTATCGTGTCGCCGTTCAAAGCCTTGAGCGTTTGTGGTTGATAAAGCGCCATTCGGATCGGGATGCGCGGTCGGGTAGGTGCGATAGCAGGGGGCGTGCCGTGTCACCCCATCCCGGTCGCGCAATTCGCGGCAACAGGACGGCGTTGCATCATGACGCAGGGGGCGCGGCAGGGGAAGCGCCGGCACCCATCGGTTCGCGCGGTCGTTTGATCAACCAAATACCGGCGAGGACTACGGCGACGAACAGCATGACGGGGAGCGCTGATGGACGTCCTTCGAGCCACGGCGCGTACTGCTTTGCCATCCGTCCCAAGGTCGACAGCCACGGTAGCTGCAGCCCCTCGATGAAGACGCGGACGATGTTCGCCTGAACGCCGTACTGATTGCGCACCATCGCGATCGACCAGCTCACCGTGACGGCGAGGACGACGATCGGCCACCCGACCCATTTGGGAAGACGCACGAGCGTTGCGGCCGCGGGGAGAAAGAGAAATGGCACGACCGGCATCAGGTACCGGATGCCCGTGCTCCATTGCAGACGCGTGTACTGCACAGCGGAAAAGAAGACGATGAACGCGAAACCGATCGCAAAGCAGAGCAGAAGCTCGCGGCCCGGGATGAAGCTCTTCTTGCGCCACCACACGATTGGCGCACCTAACGCGAGGATGAGCAGGGGCGCGGTGATGAAGAGGCCGAATGCCGGGTGCACGAGGAGCATCTTGAACAGCTCCCAGTTGGGACCGGTCACGCCCTGATAACCCTGCTCGCTGTGAATCACGGCCGGCATCCAGTTCTGCGGCGGCAGAATGAAGTTCCCGAACGCGGCCCATTGATAGAACCAGAGAATGAGCACCATGCCTAACGCGCCGAGTCCGTAACCTAACGCTGCGCGCCAGGGGCCGCCGAAGCCCGCATCGGGGTCACGGCCGCGCACCATGGCGTAGAGACCGAGCAGGCCGGTTGCGAGCGCGCCGGAGTAGTCGCACAGGAAGGCGAAACCGCCGGCAAGTCCGGCGAGGAACAGCCGCACGCGCGGGCTCCAGCGTAGAACTTGCGAAGGGTTCCAGAGCAGTAGCAGCGCGAAGATCCCGACGATTCCGACGGCCAGATTTTGATTGAGATACGCCGTGCGGAAGAGCACTGGAGTACCGAACGCATACAGCAGCGAGAGCCACGCACTCGTTTTCTCGGCAACTCCTGCCCCGCGCAGGATCATGAACATCGCGACGACACCTAACGCGGACAGCGGCGCCATGCACAGAACCATCGTGATGATTCCGACGAGACCGAAACGCACGTCGAGACCGCGGGACACGGCTTCGCGGTAGAAGCGCACGCGCGCCTGCCGCGGATCGTCGTATATAGCGCTCGTGTCGCCGCGAGCTTTGCGCACTGCGAGCTGGCGCGCGACCACGCGATCGACGAGCGGACGCGTGAGCGCGTACGGTATGGCGGCCAGCATCGAGATGCCCGGATTCGCGCCATGATGCACGCCCTGAACCTTGGCACGCGGCGGATTCACGAAGATGTCTTCGTGCAACCCGTAGTACTCGCCAAGATCGAACGTCTGCTTCTCTACCATGCTGATGACGAGGAAGTGCTCGCGCACGAAGTCCGTCGCGTAGTGCAGACAGAAGATGATCCAGCAGGTGAGGAAGAGTCGTAGTCGCATCTAGCGGCGCTGATGCACGGGACCTAACGCGCAGCCACGAGGGATGGATCCGGCAGCGGCACGAGGAACTGCCCGCCGCTCGCGCGAAATGCCGACTGCTCACGCATAATCTCGTCCCTCAGGTTCCAGGCGAGCAGCAGCATGTGCGTCGGAGGATCCGCGTCCAGCTTATCGGGTCCCACCGTCGGAATGCCGGTGCCCGGGATGACGCGTCCCTGTTTCGCCGGGTTGCGATCGACTACGTAGTCGATGTCGCTGCCCGTTAGGCGGCAATAGTTGAGCAGGACGGTGGCTTTGGCCGGCGCGCCGTAACCCGCTACGCGCCCGCCATCCACGCGGATCGATCGCACGAGCGCTGGCAGCGACCGGCGGATCTCCTGCGCTCCGCCCGCGAAACGCGCGCAGGCTTCAGCGCCGACCCACTCGCGCTCTGCTTGCACTCGAGCGGCGACGCGTTCCGGGCGCGCCAGCGGGTGGCCGGCGCGGCCGATGTAGGCTCTGAGCGATCCACCGTGCGTCTCGACGCGCTCGACGTCGAGTAGCGCGAAGCCCACGCTTTCGCACAAACGCGCCAACGGAGCCGTCGCGTAGTACGTCATGTGCTCGTGATACGTCATGTCGAACGCAAGACTCGCTACGGTATCCGCGAAAGACTGCACTTCGATGACGAATACGCCGTCCGGCGTTAGGACTTCGAAGGCGGCCGACAGGAAGCCGCGAATGTCGTGCACGTGTGCGAAGACATTTGTCGCCGTAACGAGCGATGCCTGCTTGTAGCTCGCGACGCCGCGCGCGACGTTCGCGTTGAAGAAGCCTTGCACCGTTGGAATGCCATCGGCCACGGCTTTGTCCACGAGGTTCGCGGCGGCTTCGATGCCGAGCACCTGCACGCCGCGTTTATGAAAGCGCGAGAGCAGGAGCCCGTCGTTGCTGCCGACGTCGATGACGAGATCGTTCTCGCCAAGCGAAAGGCGCGAGATCGCGCTCGCTGCCAGCTCGTCGAAATGCGCGCGCATCGTGCTCGAAGTGGACGGCACGTACGCGTAATCGGAGAACATCAACGCCGAATCGACTACTTCGCGCAGCTGCACCAGCTCGCACATCTCGCAGCGACAAAGCGTGAGCGGATACGCCGGCACACTGTCGGCGTCCTCCGCCCGCGGCAGTCGGTTGGCCAGCGGCTGATCACCTAACGCGAGAAATGGCTGAAGCGGACCGCCACAGGCCCGGCATTCGCTCTGCAGTCTGATGCTCACGCCCGAACGCCGATCGGGAGATACTCGCAGTGCGCCGCCCACTTTGCGGGATCGAGGCTGCGGCGCGCGTCGAGAATGAGCGGTCGACGCATCAGCGACTTCACGTGCACGGGGTCGAGCGCGACATAGGCAGGCCATGAAGTCGCCAGCACGGCAGCGTCTGCCCCGCGCAGCGCACTATCTGCGTCGCTGCTGACGCTCGCGATGCCGTTGAGGGACGCTTTCGCTTCATCGGCAGCGACCGGGTCGCAGGCGCGTACCTCCGCTCCCTCGTGATACAGCAACCTAACGAGATCGAGCGAGCGCGACTCGCGCACGTCGTCAGTCTCGGGCTTGAACGCGAGGCCCAGCACGGCGACGCGCGCACCCGGAAGACTCAGACGACTGCGCAGGAGATCGACGACGCGCTTCGGCCGCCGCGCATTCACGGCGCGCACAGCGTCCAGGATCGGCGACTCGACTCCGCGCGCGCGTGCCCAAACAGCGAGCGCTTCGGTGTCCTTTGGAAAACAGCTGCCGCCATAGCCCAGACCCGGCAACAGGTACGACGTGATCGTGCTCGGCGATTCGGGTCGCGAAACCGGAGGGCGGAAACGGCGGTCCGCGTGCAACGCACGAAAGACTTGTTCGGCGTCGGCTCCGTCGATCGACTCACACATTGCCGCGATCTCGTTGGAGAACGAGACAAGCGTCGCGAGCAGCGCGTTGGACGTGTACTTCGTCATCTCGGCGCCAGTCGGCGATACCGCGATCACGGGCGCGGAGAACGAGCGATACAGTTCTTCCATGAGAGCACGCGCACGCTCGTCGTTGACGCCGACGACGATGCGGTCCGGCTTGCGCATGTCGTCGACCGCGACGCCCTCGCGCAAAAACTCGGGGTTCATGGCGATGCCTAACGAGGTGTCCGTGAGCCCCGATTCGGCGCGTAGAATCGGCTCGACGATCTTCGAAGTCGTGCCCGGCGGCACGGTGCTCTTGACTGCTACGACGCGATAGCCATCCGTGAGCCCGCGCAGCGCTCGCCCAACCGCTGCGCTCGCGGATTTGAGCGCCGAGAGATCGGCACCGTCTCCATTCGACGGCGTGCCCACGCAAATCAGAACGACATCGGCGCGCGCGACGACTTCATCCAGTTCTGTTGTCGCCGAGAGTGCGCGCGAATCGACCACGGCGCGAAGCAGGTCGTCGAGCCCTGGTTCGTGAAACGGTGGGACTCCGCGCGCAATCCGCTCGACACGGGACGTGTCGATATCCACGACGTCAACGCGATGACCGACACTCGCCAGCACAGCACCACTGACGAGTCCAACCGGACCACCTCCGATTACAGCGAGGCGCATTAGTGCGCTCCTTTCCCGGCCATCGAACTGGCCCAGCGGATCGTGCGCCTAACGCCGTCTTCGAGCGTCACGCTCGGTTGATAGCCAAGATCGGCGCGCGACTTGGTGAGGTCGGGACACCGCCGCTGCGGATTGTCGGTGAGGTAATGTGGATCTTTGCTCACTTCGAACGTCACCGCCGTGCCGCTGATCGACGACACGAGAATGGCGAGATCGCGAATGCTCACTTCACGTGCGTTTCCGATGTTGTACGCTTCGCCAGGCTTCCCGCGCAGCATTGCCAACAGAAACCCCGCGGAGGCGTCGCTCACGTAGCAGAACGATCGCGTCGCGCGACCATCGGAGTGCAGTACGAGCGGCGAACCGCGCACGGCGGCGCGCACAAGATCGGGGATTATTCGCCCGTCATCCGTGCGCTGCCCGGCTCCGTACACATTGAATGGCCGCACACTGCGGATCGGAAATCCAAACTCCTGATTGTAGATCACCGCGAGCGTCTCGCCAAAGCGCTTCGATTCGTCATAACACGCGCGCGGTCCGGTGCATGAGACATAACCGCGATAGTCCTCGCGCGTGGGAATATTCTGGGGATCGGGATCCCCGTAGATCTCGCTCGTACTGAAGAAGAGGAAGCCGCGGAGATCACGTTGGGCTCGTGCGAGCTCGAGCATGCGGCGCAGACCCCAGACATTCACATCCACAGTCTGCAGTGGCTTCGCCCGATAGATTATCGGGGACGCAATGCTCGCAGCATGGATCGCATACTGAAAAGGCTGCTGCACGTCGAGCTCGTGGATGATGTCCGCTTGGACAACTTCCACGTTGGGGTCCTTCGCAGCGCGCTGAAGTCGCTCCGGAACACCAGTTACAAAGTTGTCGACGACGACGACGCGCGCGCTCTTTGTGAATCGTGTCGCGTTGAGGTGCATGATCGTGTCGAGCAAAGCGGCGCCGAGAAACCCGGCCCCACCGCTCAAGAGAATCGTGCATCCTTCAAGTGCCGCAGCGGCGTCGCCGAGTGCGTCCGCGGCGTGGGCAGCGTCCTCCTGCAGGACGATGTCCGCGTCGGTCGACAGGCTGCCGCGGCTTTGGGGGGTCGTCGTCGCGATAGAATCCTTAGCAGTCATGAGCTGGGAAATCTGGCATTGGCCGAACCCGTTCCGCCCGCCGCGCGATATTTCGTCGGGCCGGTCATGCAAAAGCTATGGCAGGTCGCGGGATTGACTGGTTGCCGGCGCCAAAGGCACGCGGCTCGGGCCCCGGGGTCAGACTCCACGTGGGGTCAGACTCCAATCTGGGTCAGACTTCGCGTGGAGTCTGACCCCGTCGGTTGCAGTGGCGCAGGGGGCATACGATGTGCCATAGTCGCACGCGCGCAACAGTCGATGCTGTCCGTGGGTGGCGCTCCGATGAGCGGCCGGCTCAACGAGGCTAAGTCCACTCCTGACGGCACTTGCGATGACCGTAATTGTCACCGAACGGCGTTTGGCGCGGTCATGGAAATTGCGAGAACGCACGACGGCTCGGACGGTGTATGGGGAAGGACCTTCACGCGGAGCCATCAGCACCAACTGGCCCCGACTTTTCACTATCAGCGCGCATTCGAATAAGTAGATCCACGAGATGAAACAGTCCGCGTCAGATGCTTGGCGGGCAGTCGAGAGGCCTGGAACCGGTCCCGAAATCTCGCTCGTTATGCCGTGCTACAACGAAGAGGCGATCGTCGCGCAGACGATCCGCCGCACTCTGCACGCCTTTCAGGTGCCCGGCTATCGGCTCGAGCTCGTGGCTGTTGACAATGGATCACACGATCGCACGGGCGAGATCATCAAAGAGTTCGAGGCAGCAGGAGCCGGCGTTAAGCACGTACGCGTCGAAAAGAACCAGGGCTACGGCTTCGGGATCTTGAGCGGCATCCCGCACTGCACGGCACCATGGATCGGCTTCATCCCGGCCGATTCACAGGTCGACGCCGAAGACACCGTGCGTCTGTATGAAGAGGCGCTTGCGTGTGAGGAGGCCGTCGTCGTCAAAGCGCGTCGACGTTTCCGCATGGACGGCTTCACGCGCAAGGTCGTGTCCGTGACGTACAACATGCTCTTCCGCACGCTGTGGCCGAGCATTGCCTCCTTCGACATCAACGGCCTTCCGAAGTTGATGCCGCGTGAGGTCGTGCGGCGGATGCAGCTGTCCTCGTCCGACTGGTTCCTCGATCCCGAGATCATGATCAAATCGCACTACCTCGGCGTGCGTTGCATCGAGTACAACGTCTTTGCGCGGATGCGGAGCCGGGGCTTGTCACATGTGAGTGCGGCGACGTGCGTGAATTTCTTCAGCGGTCTAATTCGCTATCGCTTCTCCAACACGCTCTCGGCGTGGCGGCGTGGCCTTGCCTCGTCGCGCGAGATCGCAGCGCACGAAGCAGGGGCCGCGCGGGCCGATTCGTAACTCGTTATGCACGTAATCATTCTCGCGGGCGGACGAGGAACGCGTTTGGCTGAAGAGACGGCGATGCGTCCCAAGCCGATGGTGGAGATCGGCGGTCGACCGATTCTCTGGCATCTCATGCAGTTCTACGCGTCGCACGGCTTCAAGGACTTCCTCGTCGCTTGTGGCTACAAGGGCGAGATGATCAAGGAGTACTTCAAGAACATCGCCGTGCACGAAAGCGATTTTGTCGTCGATCTGCGCGACGGCGGGATAAAGGTGATCAGCGGTAGTCGTCTGGACTGGCGCGTGGGTTTGATTGACACGGGGCTCAACACGATGACCGGCGGCCGACTACGCCGGCTCAAGGCGCTCGTCGGCAATGAGACCTGCATGGCTACGTATGGTGACGGCCTCTCCGACGTCGATCTCCAAGCGCTCGTGGCTTTTCATCGAGCACACGGTAAGCTCGCGACGGTCACAGCGGTGCGTCCTCCCGCGCGCTTCGGCGGCCTGCGACTCGCGAATGACGCTGTCGCAGAGTTTACGGAGAAGCCTCAGGCAGAAGGCGGATGGATCAACGGCGGCTTTTTCGTTTTCGAGCCCGGCGTCTTCAACTACCTCGAAGGCGACGAGACGATCCTCGAGCGCGATCCGTTGGAGCAGCTCGCACGTGATGGGCAGCTCATGGCGTTCCGTCATGCGGGATTCTTCCAGCCGATGGACACGATCCGCGAGCGTGATATGCTCGAGTCGCTGTGGAACAGCGGTCGCGCGCCGTGGCAGCGACCGGCGAGCGAAGTCAAAGCCGCGCCAAAATCCTGACTAGGAGTGATTCACGAGTGAGCCGGCTTCCGCACGTCGTCGTGTTAGGCGGCGGGCCCGCAGGATGCGGGGCCGCCTATCAGCTACGCCGAACCGGCAAGGCTACCGTCACGTTGCTCGAGCGACAGGACGTCGTGGGCGGCAACGCCGGCAGCTTCTTTTGGGGCGATCAGTGGCTCGACTACGGAAGCCATCGGCTGCACCACGCCGTGGATCCCGAAGTGCTGCGCGACATCGAGCAGTTGTTAGGCAGCGACTTCCGAGATCGCGTGCGTCACGGACGGATTCGGCTGCGCGGCAAGTGGCTGCACTTTCCGATTCAGACGCTGGACCTGCTGCGGCGCCTCGACAAAGGCTTCGCCGCTGGCATGCTGCGCGATCTGGTCATGCGCAAGTTGAGCAAGCCCGCGGAAGGAGACACGTTCGCCTCGGTGCTGATGGCGAACCTCGGGCCGACGATGTGCAACCACTTCTATTTTCCGTACGCGCGGAAGTTGTGGGGGCACGAACCCGAACTGCTCTCTGGAATCCAGGCGCGCAAGCGCGTGTCTGCCGGGTCATTCGGCAAGCTGCTCAAACGCCTGATCAAGCCGCCTGGCGGCGGCAACTTCTATTACATGCGGCGCGGGTACGGCCAGATCTCAGAATCGTATGCGCGCGCTGCAACGTCGTTAGGCGCAGAGCTCGCGCTGGGGTGGAGCGCGGCCCGAATAGAGCGGTCGCAGGAGCCGGGGTACACCTGGACAGTCACTGCTCAGAGAAACGGCAGCTCGCGTCGCATCGATGCCGACCACATTTGGTCGACGATACCCATCACGCTGCTGGCGCGCTGCATGGCGCCGGCGCCTGACGAGCGCGTGCTCTCGGCAGCCAGTCAGATCAGCTACCGACAGATGGTGCTGGTGTACCTGCAGCTCGACGTCGATCGCTTCACGCCGACGGACGCACACTACTTTCCCGAATCGAATGTGCGCGTCACTCGGCTTTCGGAGCCGAAGAACTATTTCGGCCTTTCCGAGCCCAAAGGGACAACCGTGCTCTGCGCGGAGCTTCCCTGCTCCACGAACGACGATCTCTGGACGATGGACGATCAGGAGCTCGGTCGTTACGTCGCCGCAGACATGGCCCGCGCCGGATTGCCGCTCGCGAGGCCGCCGATCGCGGTGCACGTGCGACGACTCAAGCAAGCGTACCCCGTCTATCTCAAAGGCTATGAAGTGCCATTCGGCGCGTTGGACGATTGGGCTGCATCGACGCCGAACCTGCTCGTTTACGGGCGCCAGGGACTCTTCGCGCACGACAATACGCATCACGCGCTGTACATGGCGTATTCCGCGACGAACTGTTTGAACGGCAACGGATCCTTCGACCACAGCAAATGGGCGGAGTACCGGAAGATCTTCGCCACGCACGTCGTGGAGGATTGATCTCGGGCGATCGAGCTGACCTGCGCGCTGCCGCGCCGCTGACCGACGCGATCCCGTGGCTCGCGTTAGGATTTCTCGTGCTTGTCGCCGCCGTTGCGCGGGGAATCGGGCTGAACGGCGGATTGTGGATCGACGAGATCTACTCCCTGGTGCGTTCGTTCAGGTCACCCATCGGGAGCATCCTGACGGAGTATTGGGGCGACAACCACCATCCGCTCTACGCGCTGCTTGCACACGTCACGCGCGGCATCTTCGGCGAATCGGCGTGGAGCGTTAGGCTTCCGGCCTTTCTGTTTGGCGTCGGCGCGATTCCGGCGCTCTATGCCCTCGCGCGCCGTCTCGTACGGCAGCGCGAAGCGCTGCTCGCCTGCGCATT
>CBQVAZ010000105.1:0-9569 GCA_967720205.1 uncultured Gemmatimonadaceae bacterium
TAGGCTCGGCCGCTCCGGAAGCTCCGTACTGCAGCCAAGTCATCTCGCCGTCGCCGATGCTCGCTTGTTTGTTGAGCTGCACCTCTTCGTCAACGGTGAACGTCCCGGTCACCTTCACCTTCACGCTGCCGCCAACGAATTCACGCTTGCTGATCGGTGGATAGGCTGACTCCTGTGCGCTCGCGGGAATCGCGAGGAAAATGAATGCAGCCGCGCTCAGTAGAGCTGATACTTGTGCCGCTCGTCTCATCGAGTACCCCTTCGCTTGGGTTTTGAGGTGATTGCCGCAAGAGAGTTTGAACGAAGCAAAACTTTGGCGAGTGGTGCACGCCGTTCTGTGCACCACTCGAGTCGCTGCGGTGTCCCGCGCCCGTGCGCTCACCAATGGCATCAGTTGAACTGGAAGAGCGCAAGGTACTCTCGTCCGTCGGCCAGTCTTATCGTTAGGCGGCGGCAGGTGCCGCCCCAGGCCCTGTCAGTCTTCCAGACGTATGTGTAGAGGCCCGAATTGGGATCGTATGAGAGGCTGCTGGAGCCAGCCGTGACTGTCTGTTCGATAGGATCGGTCGACGATGACGCACTGCACCCGATCTGTTGCGACACGGGATATCCTGGAGCGAGGATCGCTAGTCCCTGATTCCCGCCGAGGCTGAACTTCACGGGAATCGCGCTTCCTGCTTTGCCCAAGTTGACCGTAGGCGGCGCATCAACTGGCCCGACGAAGCCACCGAATGCGTAGATGACCGAGACCGAGCCAGTGTATTCGGTTTGGTCGCCGTCCTGATCTCGCACGATTCCTTTGACATTACGCGTGCCGACGGCGCTCGTTAGGCATGGCGCTGTATTGCTGGGACCCAAGGCACCGTAGCCGCTGCCGTCGCCGCAGTCGAACGCGTAGCTGAAAGTGACT
The DNA here is from genome assembly GCA_967720205.1 of uncultured Gemmatimonadaceae bacterium. Lineage (GTDB taxonomy): Bacteria > Gemmatimonadota > Gemmatimonadetes > Gemmatimonadales > Gemmatimonadaceae > DASYRX01. Next base: position 911 of record CBQVAZ010000105.1, read on the forward strand.
GAGCCGGAGTAGCCCGGTACCTGCGCATTGTTGAGCGCCAGCGTGAAGCCTTGGCCGACTATTACTGATGCGGGTGCGCTAAACGCGGCGCTTGGAAGCAAGTGCACAGTTGCAAGGCCGGTTGCAACCTTCGTAGCGGGAGCTTGTCCTTGTCCGTTGTAGCCCCAGCACTCTACGACGCCGTCGCTCCGAAGCGCGCACGTATGAACGTTGGCGGCTTCGACATACGTGAACGTACCCGTCGCTGCGGTCTTGGTCGCTGGAGCTTCGCCGCTCGCGTTATACCCCCAGCACTCGACAACACCATCGTTTCGCAGCGCACAAGTGTGACCGGCACCAGCGCTGACTTGAGTAAAAGTTCCGGTGATTGCCGCTCTTGTAGCGGGGGCCTGACCGAAGCCGCTGTAGCCCCAGCATTCGACGACGCCGTCATTGCGCAAAGCACACGTGTGATCTTGCGCGATGCTGACTTCGACGAAGATCCCCGTGGCCGCGCTCTTTGTGGGTGGCGCGTTGCCTGCGCTACCAGAACCCCAGCACTCTACGACGCCGTCGCTGCGAACCGCGCAAGTGCCGTAATAGCCAGCGTCTACCTGCGTAAACGTTCCCGAGGCGGCCGCCTTGGTCGCAGGGGATTGCCCGTAATCGAGGTATGTTCCGACGGGTCCCCAGCATTCGACGACACCGTCTGTACGAAGCGCACAACCGTGGAATCCGCCTCCACTGATCTGCGTGAAGGATCCGGTAGCTGCGGACTTGGTGGACGGTGGTGGGTTTATCGTTCCAACTCCGCCCCAACATTCAACAACGCCGTCGCTGCGCAGCGCGCAGCTGTCGTTCCATGTCCCAACAACTTGCGTGAAGGCGCCGACGGACGCAGACCTGGTAGCGGGGGCTTGGCTGGACAGGTCGTACCCCCAGCACTCTGCAACGCCGTCAGTGCGCAGGGCGCAATGATGATTTTCTGCGCCACCAAGCTGCGTGAACACGTTCGGCCCGGTGACAATCATCAGATTGGGCTCGCTTGGCGCCGGCGCGGACGCGCTCGGGTTTGTCGGTTCGTCAGTGCACGCATTGAGCGCCAACGCTGCCAGCAGCACAAGGCCATGCGTTGAGATCCTCGCCATCGACTTCCTCCTCGGTTGAGCCGACACCATGGTCGGCGTTTAAGCCTCGTCAGGCAGCGCAAGAGTTACCTCGCTGCCGTCAGCCGTTTGCCGCGAGCGCGTCATTGCGGCGTCAACGCGAGCGTCGGGTGGTGTGATCGGTCAATTTGCGTGTTTGACAGTCCCCTTCCCGGCCGGCATGATGTGGGTCCGCATGCTGAGGCTCGTGACCTTCGGGGGTCTCGCCCTCGAGCGGCCCGATGGGCCGACTCCTCCCCCGCGACTCCGTCCCCAGCGACTGGCCATTCTTTCTGTGCTCGCCAGCGCTGGCGATCGTGGGGTATCTCGCGAGCGCCTCGCGGGCCTTTTCTGGCCCGAAGCTGACGAAGAGCGCGCGCGACATTCGCTGCGTCAGGCGCTGTACGCACTGCGCCAGGAGCTTGAAACAGAAGTCGTGCAGTCCGCGGCCATCCTTTCGCTCGACCGCTCCGCGTTAGGCTCCGACATCGCGGACTTCCGGACGGCGCTCGCATCCGGAGACCGCGCGCGTGCCGCGTCGCTCGCGGCCGGCCCGTTCCTGCACGGGTTCTACCTTGCGGGGAGCCCGGAATTCGAACGCTGGGTCGAGGAGGAGCGCGCGGCGATTGCGGCCGAGACGTCGCGTGTGCTGCTCGGGCTGACGAAGGAGGCCGAGACAGCTCGCGACCACGACGCCGGCGCTGAGTGGTGGCGCCGACTGACCGTGCTCGATCCGCTCAGCGGCCGCTACGCGTTAGGCTACCTCAAGGCGCTGGCCGCGCGTGGCGATAGGGCGGGCGCACTCGCCTTCGCCCGGGCGCATGAGAGCGTCGTGCGGCGCGAGCTGGAGGCTGACGCCGATCCTGAGTTCCGCCGCCTGGAAGCAGAGCTGCGCGCCATCCCATCGCCCGCTGTTGTGCGCAGCGCTCCGAGCACCGCCGCAGCCCCGGTTCCCATTATAGAAGCACCTAAAGAGTCAGCGGCCGTGGTAGCCGCGCAAATACTGCGGCTGAGTGAGAGCGTTACTGCTCCGCGTGATTTCTCGAAGCATGCGGCTGTGCCGGAGTCCGCGCAAAAACCTAACGACTCAACGACCCTCGCGGCCGCCCAAATACTGCGGCTGAGTGAGGCAGTCACTGCTCCGCGCGATTACTCCTCAGTCGCAGCTGTGCAACCGCGCAAGCCGTACGCGCGGAGATGGCAGCTTTGGGCCGCGTCCGGCGTCGTGCTGGTCGCCGTCGTAGCCATCTTCGCCACGAGCCAATGGCGTCCGGTACGTCGCGGATCCGCCGTTAGGCCCGCCACCTTCGCTGTCGGCATGATCCACGAGGAGGGAGTTCCCGACACACTCCGCATCGGCGGCGTGCTGACGGACATGCTCGCCACGAACCTGGCTCGCGTGGCCGGTCTATCGGTACTCGCGAATACGCGGCTGTTCGAATTGATGCGACCCGGCCAGGACACGATCGCCGAGGGATACACGGACGCTGCCCGCCGCGCGGGCGCTGGCGAAATCCTCCAAGGGCGCCTGCTCGCTGGACCGCAATGGAGCCTCGCGATGGAGATTCAGCGCGTGGACCTAACGAGTGGACTCGTGAAGGGAGCCTATCGCGTCGCCGCAGCGGACCGGTATCAGTTGATCGACAGCATGACGGCGGCGATAACGCGCGATCTGCACCTCGGCTTGCCGCCTGGGTCCGTCGCAGACGCGACCACAGAGTCGCCCGTCGCCTATCGCCTCTATGAAGAGGGATTGCGCGCGTACTACCAGTACGACGATGCCGCGGCGCTGCGCCTGATGAAGGCCGCCCTCCATGAAGATTCGACTTTCGCAATGGCTGCGTACTACGACGCGCAATTGAGCCGCGAAGGTGACGGCGACGAAACAGCGCGGCGAGAACGAGCACTTCGGCTTGCCACGCGCGCTCCTGAGCGTGAACGGCTCACAATCACAGCAACGATGCTCATGCTGAACCAGGAGCCTGGCGCGCTTGCTGTCGCCGAGACGTTGGCGACGAAGTATCCGGACTATCCGCGTGCGTTCCAACTACTCGCGGAAACCCTCTCCCTTCGTGGCGAGTGGCGCTCTGCGATCACTGCGATCGAACGCGCAATCGCAATCGATTCGGCATCTGAACCAATCGAGCGTCAAAACTGCCGCCTCTGTCTGGAGCTCGGGAACCTTGCGGAGTTCTATCTCTGGTGGGACTCGCTCCCGGCAGCAGACCGAACCGCGCGCCGTTACATGGTGTTGCGACCGAAGGATCACGTGCCCTGGAACATCCTTATTAGAACGGCGGCAGCACGCGGCGACACAACGGCCGTGACTAGTTATCTAAGGCGGTTCGAAGAAGCGAGTCCGTTTCCGATGTCGACGGAATACCTCGTGCGTCGTCTGATACTCGCGGAGCGGTATGACGAGGCTGCGATTCATATACAGCCGATGCTGGATTCGCCGCGGCTGTTCGACTTAGGCCAGGGACGTTGGCTGCAAGCCATTTTGCTTCGCAATCAAGGGCGCATCGACGAAGCGCTGAAAGTAGCTCGCGTCGGCGGAGCTCCCGACCCTCTCGTCAACGGTTTGATCACCCTTGAATCCGGCGACGCGCGCGAGGCCGCTGCGATCCTTTCCACTAGGGTGCGCAGGGACGAGTCTCCCTTCGCTCCTGGGATCCGCGCCCGCCACCTAACGTGGCACAATACGTTGTTAGGCATGGCGCTCGCAGCAGCCGGCGATACGGTCGCCGTGCAACGCCTCGCCGACATCGTGGAGTATTGGGGGAACAGGAGCAACTATGGACGCGACGGCCGAGCGCACCACTATCTGCGCGGCATGCTGCTTGTCGCCCAAGGTCGCGATACAGAAGCGGCGGCAGAGTTGCGGGAGGCGATCCACTCGCGGACACACGGCTTCACGCGCGTAAACTACGAGTTGGGAAAGACGCTGATGCGACTCAATCGCCCTGCGGAAGCAGTGAGCGTTGTCCGATCGGCGCTGCACGGTGACATCGACGGGTCCAACCTGTACATAACTCGAACCGAATTGCACGAGCTGCTGGCGCAGGCCTTCGAACACAGCGGACAGCGCGACAGCGCAGCAGTCCACTATCGCACCGTGGTCAGAGCGTGGGCACACGCGGACACGCCGTTTCAAGCGCGACGCCAGCGCGCGCGCGATTGGCTGACGCGCAATCCTCGCTAGAGCTGATCGGCCCAGCGCTCGATCAGCGCGAGGTGTCTCTCCATCAGCTCGTCGACGTCGCGCGGAACGGGCGCAGCGCCCCGCGCGGCGTCGACACCGACAGCCAGGTCAGCGTCGATGAAGACACGTGCGTCGATCTCTTCGGCTGGTGCCTTACCTAACGAGCGGCAACCTGGCTCCCTGGCTGGCGCCGAGTCATCCGTGGCGAACAGCCGAGTGAGTACGGCATAGTAGCGGTCGGCGGCAGCGAGATAAGGAGCCACGCCTTGCGACTCCATGTAAGCACCAACGGTTCCGTCCTCCCCGTATAATCCTTCGGTCTCGGGGTGCGGAGCGAGCTCCACCAACACCTCGCTACCGTCTGCCTGCACGACTCTGCCTAACGGGTAAAGACGGCAGGCGAGCGGTCGGTCCGAGTGTACGGTGCAGCCGTTAGGACCCAGAAAGACGCAGGCGGCGTCGCTGCGCGTGGCCAAGGCTGTGCCACCGTCCGCGGTGTAATTCGCGATGACCTCGGTCGTGCTGCATTCGAGTTTGCGCGATAACCGCGCAAGCTCGTACGGATTCACCTGGATACGCTTGTTGTAACAGCACCGGTTGCATGCGCGGCATTTGTAAGAGAAAGCCGACGCGCGCGCATGCATGACCCGGAGCCGCCGTCTGCTCACTTGGCTACCGGACGAGGGTACTAGACCTTGCCGCCAATCATTTGCGGCATCGCGATGTTCAGCACTTCCTGCCCGGTTGGAGAGTACCACTTGAGCTGTGCCCGCGAAGCTTCCGGCGACATGATGAACGCCGTTAGGTTATCCGAAATCAGCACACTCTCCACCAGCGCACCGCCGTCGGCCAGCGCCTTGTAGACCTTCCATTGCATGCGCGCCATGTTCGGCGCGCCGAGGAGTGCCGATGGCACTCCCAACCCGGCCCCTAGCGCTAGAGCCGCCGCGAGCCTCACGCTGTCCCGTCTCGAGACCGCCGGCTCGACCGGCGTGGATACGTTCTCCTCCTTATGCATGTGTCTCTCCTTAGCGTCAATGACTCGTTAGGTGCTCAGGGTAAGGTGACGGAAGTGGCGACGCCGTTGGATCGAATGCCTGGCTTGAATTCGCCGCGCACGACCCAGTTGTAGGTCCCAGCCGCAAGGTTTGGGAGATAAACGCTCCAGAGGGTTGACCCGCCGGCGGGATCCGTACCTGGCTTGGCGTCAACTCCCATTGAAGGAAGGCCCGTGCCGTACAGTCGATAGATGCTCGCGGGGACCGCGCCATCCTTGAACTCAACGACGGCTGAATAGGGACTGGCTTTGAGCCCGCGTACGTTCGTTGGCTAAAAAATCTGTGGTGTGAACGACACGGGGCTCGAGTTTCCAACACGACCATCGCTCAGGTCTACTGCAACGGCATACGAGTACGATCCCAGCGCGCCTAACGAGGCATCCGTCCAGGCATATAAGGCGTCTACGCGGGCCAGAGATGCGATTGGTACCGCCGTAGGCGTCAGAAGAACAGGCGTCGCGCTCCCCTGCTGGCGCACGACCCGGATCGCCACGGCGTTCGATGGCAGCTGGAACGTGAGCTTGGCCCATATCGATCCAGGCTCTTGGGTCGGCGCGCTCATAATCGGCGCCGGGCCGGCCGACATCCTCGGGGCGGGCGCAATCGGCGTCCGGACGGTCTGCGCCCTCGCATGACCAGCCGCCATGAAACTCACACTGCTTAGCAGTGAAACAACGCTCATCCGCGTGTACATGATTTCTCCTGGTGATAGTGCCTAACGTTTATCCATGCGTCGAAGTATGCGGCGGTCACGCGTCGATTCTATGGTTTCGCTCCCTGACCCTTCAATCGCACGACTTGATTGCGCTTGAAGTCGGCGCCGCTCACCACGCGAGCCGTCGAGTACTGCGCCTCCACATTCTCGATCACCACCTCGCCGATCAGCTTGTCTGGCGCTCCGAGGTTGCGACCGCTTTCCGGATCGATGAGCACCGGCTGCGGATCGAAGATCTCGAGCGCCATTCCGGGCTGCATGCCGTAGTTCACGCCGGCGTTCAGGTAGACAACGCCCTCACGGAAGTCGATCACGCGGGCACTCCACTTGAGCTTGGGGATGTTCGCGAGAATGCCCGCGACGGATTTCTGGATCGCCTCGCGCGAGGCCTTGCCTAACGGCGTCGAGAGAGACGCCGAGCCGTCGTACTTCTTTTCGTCTTTCGTAAGGTTGGCGGTGACACCTTGCTGCGCGGCGTTGCCATCGCCCTTGACTGACGCGATCACTTCGCCCGTCACCGCATCGATCAAACGCAGATCGATCGTCACTGCCGCCGTCACTCGTTCCACGCCCGCGTCCAGTCCCTTGATCATGTTGGTCAGCTTCCCGCCAATCGCGGAACGATTGAACGTGAAGCCGGTGATGTCGCCGGTGATCAGAACCTGCGCACCCATCAACTTGCCCAGCTCGGCCGCCGTCTCTTTGTTCACGCGTCCCGAGGCGCCGAGGTCTTGCTCCTGCTGCACTTGCGTGAGCGCCTGACGTTCGAGGACGATGAAGCGCGCTGTCGCGACGAGCGACGTCGTTAGGGCCTCAGTGAGTGAGCGCGCGAACTCCGCCGGTGGCGCGATTGCGATTGTCGTTTGCGTCGTCTGAGCGACGGCTCCGGGCGCCGCCTGCATCATCATCTGCTGCTGCATCTTGAGCGCGCTGCCGCTCAGGTCCATCACAGCAACGCGAAGTCGCGGTGTGACATTGTTCGCCGCCGCCGGCTGCCCGTGCGCCGAAGGGGCGAGTCCGAGGAGCACTGCGCAAACAAATCCCATCGCAGAGCGAGTCACGGGATCACTCGCTCGGCGTAGTTGTTGCCTGGGACGGGATCCGGCGTGGCGCTATACGTGAAGACGCCGAACCGCTTGGGCGCGCCTTCGGGCGGCATCGTCGTTATGATCGCGACCTCGCGAAAGCCGTGATCCGGGATCGCGCCTAACTCGCACGTCACGGCGGCCCGCAGAGCCGGAACATTCGAAGGACCTGGGGTGGCGGCGCAGCCGGGACTGAGCCGCTCGACGCCGACTCCGACGGGGAGGAGAAAGAGCACGCGTGCGTCGCGCGCCACGTCGTCCTTTTCCGTGTAGACGACGACGCGCACGCTTACGCTGGTCTTCGTTTTGGTTACTTCGAGCGTGCGGACTTGGAGGTCCGCCTGCCAGGCTTGCGTCGGCTGTTCAGCTCCGGCCAGCAGGAGCAAGAGCAGCGAGCTGCGGGTGACTGCAGGTTGCATGGGCCCGATTCTAGGCCCGCGCAGTCAGCCGTTCGTCGTCGCGGCGTCAGTGCCGCGTCAATGCGGCAACTCTTTGCCGCCAGCTCTTACGACTTGGCGCTGAACTCCACGTCGATATCGACTTTCCCCATCTTGAACGTTTTCGGGTCGTATGATGTGGCCCCTTTGCAGGTATAGTGACCGGCGATGAGCTTCGCTGTCACGTCGACCTTGCCGGTGCACTGCGGTTTCTCACCGGGCGTGATGCCAGTGGTCGATGTGACCTTCCCGCGCCCGACCATGATGCCGACTTCCCCGGTCTGCGTGAACGTAATGAGCACGTCACCCTCAGCCGACCCGGATGCGCCGTACTGCAGCCACGTCATGTCGCCGCCGCCAATGCTCGCTTGTTTGTTGATCTGTATGTCATCGTCCATCGTGAACGTGCCCGTGACTTTCACCTTCACGCTGCCGCTCACGAACTCACGCTGACTTATCGGTGGATAGGCTGATTGCTGAGCATGAGCGGGCATCGCCACAAGCAGTAGTGCGCTTAGGGTGATTGCCGTGCTGATACTGAGGCTGCCTAACGCGACTGCTGCGAGAGCTCGACGACGTGTCTTGGTGCGACGCATGACTCGCCTTTGCGTGATGGGTTGGGACAAACATGATGCGTTGCATTTGTCCGCGTGAGGAGCAAACGCCAACAAGTTTTCGCGCCGATCGCGATCCGCGAGTCACATCAGGACGCCACCTTGCGCTTCACCACTGTCAGCTTGAGCGACGCTGGATGCTTGGGCGAGTGGTGCACCATGTTACGCGCCACCACGCCTGTCGCCTCGTCGTAGTTCTTCCCACCGGTATTCATATTCCGATCGAAGCGCGGGAAGTTCGAGCTCGACACCTCGATCCGAATACGATGCCCCGCATCGAAGAAGTTGCTCGTCGTTAGGGGACCGACCACAACCTTGTACAATTTCCCCTGCTCCATGAACACCTGCTTGTCATACCCCTCACGATACCTAACGCGCTGAATCGACTCATCCAGATTGAACGCGCGACCATCCGGATACACAT
>CBQVAZ010000106.1:0-9519 GCA_967720205.1 uncultured Gemmatimonadaceae bacterium
CGGTATGGGGGCGGCAATGGTCGCGTTGCTGGTCGCGTTCCGCTCATCCGGCGTCGCGTTGTCTGTCGCGGCAACCGCGGCGTTCGCGGGCGGTGTGTTCGTCATCGGGACGCAGTTGGCGCTCTACGGACTTTCGCCTAACTACTATCCGACGGCCGTCCGGGGCACTGGTGTTGGCGCCGCGGTCGCAGCTGGACGTGTTGGTTCCATCGTGGGGCCGCTCGTGGCAGGTACGTTGCTCGGTGCCGGTGGAAGCGCCGCGTCTGTGCTCACCGCGCTCTTGCCGGTCGTCGCAGTCGCCGGCATTGCAGCTGTGTTGCTGCTCAACCGACCGGTGCCGCGCGAGACGTGACACGGTTGCAGACACAAGTCACGATTGTCGGCGCAGGCCCGGCGGGCCTAACGCTCGCTCACATCCTGCATCGGCACGGCATCGAGTCGATCATCATCGAGCGGCGCGACCGCGAGTATGTGGAACGGCGACTACGAGCCGGCGTGCTGGAACAAGGGTCTGTGGATTTGCTGCGCGCGATCGGAGTCGGCGAGCGAATGGATCGAGAGGGGCTGGTGCACCATGGCGTGCATCTGCAATTCGAGGGGGAGCGCCACCGAATAGCCCTCAGCGACCTGACCGGAGGTCGAGCGATCACCGTCTACGGACAGCATGAAGTGGTCAAGGATCTCGTGGCGGCGCGGATCGGGTATGGCGGTGCGCTCATGTTCGATTGTGATGACGTGCAACTGCACGATCTCACGACCGAACATCCGGTCGTGCGATTCAATCGCGGCGGCGTTGAGCAGGAGCTCCGGTGTGATTTCATCGCCGGCTGCGATGGATCGCACAGCGGATGTCGCTCGGCGATTCCAGCGGCACAGTTCACAACGTGGGAGCGCAAATATCCATTCAGCTGGTTGGGCATTCTAGCCGCCGTGCCACCTTCCCTGGACGAGATAGTCTACGCGTGGCACGAGCGCGGCTTCGCGCTGCACAGCATGCGCACGCCACAGGTAACGCGGCTATACGTGCAATGTCATCCAGATGACCAGCTCGAGGCTTGGCCCGACCAGCGCGTGTGGGAGGAATTGAAAGTGCGGTTGGCGACAGCTGATGGCTGGAGCCTGAACGAGGGACCGGTACTCGAGAAGAGCATCACGGCGATGCGAAGCTTCGTCATGGAGCCCATGCAGCACGGCCGACTGTATCTCGCCGGCGACGCTGCGCATGTCGTGCCTCCGACTGGCGCGAAGGGAATGAATTTGGCGCTCGCCGATGTGCGCGTTTTGGGAGATGCGCTCGCCAGCTGGTATCGGGCTGGTGACTCGGCGCCATTGGAGCGATACTCGTCTTCATGCCTTCGTCGCGTGTGGCGCGCGGAGCATTTTTCTTGGTGGATGACCTCAATGCTGCACCGATTCCCTGGCGAGGATCCCTTCCAGGCTAAGCTGCAGCTTGCGCAGCTGCGCTACGTCTGCACATCAGTGGCGGCCGCAACCAGCATGGCGGAGAATTACGTGGGACTCGACGATGTCTGAATCGGATGACCGGTTTGAGAGTGGGATGCGGGTGCGCCGCTCCGTGTTAGGCGACGAGCACGTAGATCGTGTTCTCGCCGACCAGAGTGATTTCGACGCGCCATTCCAGCGCTTCATTACCGAGATGGCGTGGGGAACCCTCTGGGCGCGTCCCGAGCTCGACCGGCGCACGCGCAGCCTCGTCACCGTCGCCATTCTTGCCGCGTTAGGCAGGCGCGAGGAGCTCGAGCTGCACTTGCGAGCGACTCGCAACACGGGCGCGACGTCCGTGGAGATCCGCGAGGCGTTGTTGCACGTGGCGGTATACGCGGGCGTGCCAGCCGCCAACGCGGCGATGGCACTTGCCAAGGCGAGCCTGACGCCGCCTAACGCACCGAGTCCGCGGGCCTGATATGAACACGTCGATCGGCGAGATCGTGCGAGGGGACGCCGACGTGTTCCCGCCTTACCTCTACGAGGCGTATCGGGCGACGATCAGCCGAGCTCCGCGCCTGCCGCTTGTCGAAGTGCCGCTCACGCTCTCCGAGCACGGTGGCCCTCCGCCTAACGCGATCGTTGTGACACTAGGCGACTCCGACCTGACCCGCAACGCCGGCACGGGTGGTGAAGCGATCGGGCAACGCATCATTGTGACCGGCCGAGTGCTCGATAGCCGTGGCACGGCGCTCCCCGATGTGCTCATCGAGGTCTGGCAGGCTAACGCGGCTGGCAGATACATCCACAAGAGCGATCAGTGGCCAGGCCCACTTGACCCTCATTTTCTTGGAATCGGTCGTTGTCGCACGAACGCTGAAGGTGAGTACCGCTTCCTAACCGTGCGGCCTGGGGCGTACCCCTGGCGCAATCAACCTAACGCCTGGCGACCGGCGCACATTCATTTCTCCGTGCTGGGACCGTCCTGGTCGGAGCGACTTGTGACGCAGATGTACTTCGCCGGCGATCCACTTCTGCCGATGGACCCGATCTTCAATGCAGTGCCCGAACCGGCGCGCGAGCGATTGATCGCCGCATACTCGCACGAGGTGACCGAAGCCGAATGGGCGCTCGGATGGCGCTGGGATATCGTCCTCGGCGGCGCGAAGGCGACTGTGTTTGAGGAGCAGAAGCGGGTGTGAAACCACTGCTGACACCGACGCAGACCGTAGGGCCGTTCTTCCACGACTGTTTGTTGCGTAGCGACGTTCCTCGCGACGCGGACGCAGTTCCGGCGATCGGTGCCGCGGCCATCCACATGAGCGGCTTCATCTACGATGGCGATGGCGTCGGTGTGCCTGACGCGATGCTCGAGTGGTGGCACGCGGATCGGCACGCCGTGTTCAGCGGGTTCGGGCGCGTGGGAACCGCGGTCGACGGAGCGTACACGTTCACCGCGGTTCGGCCGGGGCGCGTTCAGTATCACGGGAACGTGCTGCAGGCACCACATATTTCTCTCGTGATCTTCGCGCGCGGCCTGCTCAACCACCTGTTTACCCGCATCTATCTGCCTAACGAGCCGAGCAACGCCGACGATCCCATTCTGTCGCGCGTTCCAGCCGATCGGCGCTCGACGCTCATTGCGAGCCAAGACTCGTCAGGCGTGAGCGATGGCGAGCAGGGGTACCGCTTCGATGTTGTGTTGCAGGGAGCTGGTGAAACGGTCTTTTTCGATTTCAAGTAGTGGCGCGCTCAGCAGCGGAAGCCAAGGAAATGGAGCGGATCTTCTCGCCCAGTTGTTACGTCGAACAACTGCTGCGCTTCGAGGCTGCGCTTGCGCGCGCTCAGGCGCGCGCGGGCGTGATTCCGAACGACGCGGCTGAGACGATCGCGGCGAAGTGCGACGTCGAGCTGTTTGACACTGCCGCAATCATCCGCGACGCCGTCCTAACGGGCACACCGGTTGTGCCGCTGCTGCGGCAGCTCGTTGCGCAGCTACCTAACGCTGCACGAACATATCTGCACATGGGTGCGACGAGTCAGGATGCCAGTGACACAGCCCTCGTCCTCCAGATGCGTGAGGGTCTGGACGCCCTTGCGACGGACCTGCGCGGTGTGTGCGCTGTTGCCGCACAGCTTGCGGAACGCCACCGACGCAGCGTCATGCCCGGACGCACATTTCTGCAGCACGCCGTACCGATCACATTCGGGCTCAAAGCTGCGCGTTGGCTCGGCGCCGTGACGCGACAGCTTCGCACACTGGAGTCGGTGCGTCGCGACATGCTTGTGCTGCAGTTCGGCGGCGCCGGGGGCACGCTCGCGGCGATCGCGCCTAACGGTTTGGCGGTCGCCGAGCTGTTGGCTGAGGAGTTGAACCTAACGCTGCCGGACATGCCGTGGCACGCCGAGCGGGATCGGCCGGCCAGCGCAGCCTGCGCGTTAGGCGTAACGGCTGGGGTTCTCGGGAAGATCGCGACGGACGTGGTCCTTCTGTCGCAAACCGAGGTCGCTGAGGTCGCCGAGGGACACGCGGAAGCAAAGGGCGTTTCGTCTTCCATGCCGCAGAAGCGCAATCCAATCGATGCGGTCCAGGCAGTCGCTGCATCGCGCCTCGCGATCGGCATTGTGCCCGTCGTTCTTGTGGCGATGTCGCAAGAGCACGAACGCGGTGTCGGTGGGTGGCAGACGGAATGGCAAGCGATTCCCGAATTGTTCCGACATACGGGCCGCGCCGCTCAGCACGTGCGCGCGGCGCTGAGCGCGCTCGACGTCGATCCCGAACGGATGCGAGCGAACCTAGGCATCGCCGGAGGAATGTTGATGGCGGAGTCGCTCGTTGTTGCACTCGCATCGTCGATCGCGCGACCGGAGGCACAGCAGGTTGTGGCTGAGTTGACGGGGAGTGCGATCAAGAACGGCGTCAGCCTGCTGGAGGCAGCGCGTGCCGACAAGCGCGTGACAGCGGTTCTTTCATCGCAGGCGCTTGAAAAAGCGCTCGATCCGGCGGCGTACCTCGGCAGCTCCGACGCTTTGATCGATCGCGCGCTCAAAGCGTGGCGCGATTACGGAGCTCAAGCCGCGCGATGATTCGCGGCGCCGTGGCCGATACGGGAATAGCGTATCAAGTCGATGGACCGGCAGATGCCGCGGCCGTTGTGTTCATCAATTCGCTCGGCACCGACCGCAGGATGTGGGATTGGCAGTTGGCGCCATTCAGCGAACGCTTTCGAGTGGTGCGTTATGACGCGTGCGGCCATGGAGACGCCGACCGGCAGGTACGGCGTGTAACGATTGACGCGCTCGGCCAGTATTTGCTCGCGCTGCTCGATCATCTCGAGATCGCGCGCGCGCACCTCTGTGGATGCTCGTTAGGTGGTATGGTCACGCTGTGGACCGCGGCTCGGTATCCAGTGCGGGTGAATCGCGCTGTCGTAGCCAATTCCGGGGCAAGGATCGGCACGACGGACGGTTGGGACGCGCGAATCGCGGCGGTTCGCGCAGGAGGAATGGCAGCCGTGCGAGCTGTGACGCTCCGCCGATTCTTCAGCAAGAACTTCCGCGCACGTCACGCTGACATCGTGTTGCGAATAGGCGAGATGCTCGAGGGCGTCGATCCGGAGGGGTACATCGCTGCTTGTTACGCGCTGCGAGATGCGGACCTTCGACCGATCGTCTCGTCGGTTCGCGTCCCGACGCTGATGGTGGCGAGTGATCTGGATGTCGCGACGCCTCGCACGCTCGCAGAGGAACTACACGCGGCGATCTCAGGGAGCGAACTCGCCGTGATTGCCGGAGCGGCACACTTGAGCAACATCGAGCAGCCCGACGTCTTCAATCAGCGAGTCCTGGACTTTCTGTTGGGCGCTAGCTAGCGGCCAGAGCGCGTGTGTTGCGGTCACCCCTTGATTATCTAAGGGACCGTTCACACCTTCTGGTCCTTTAGATAGTCTAAGAGAGTTGAAAAACCCGCACACCAACGTCCGATGAAGACCGAGCTCTTGCACGGCACCCTCGAAGTCATGGTCCTCAAGACGCTGAGCTGGGGCCGCATGCACGGCTACGGCATCGGACGCTGGATCGAACAGCAGGGCGGGGACGCGCTGCGCATCGAGGAGGGATCGCTCTATCCCGCGCTCTATCGACTCGAGCGTAAAGGCTGGATCGACTCCGAGTGGGGGCTCTCGGAAAAGAACCGCCGCGCGAAATACTACCGCCTCACTCCGGCAGGTCGACGCGCGCTGCGCGCGAACGCCTCGCTATACGCCGACTTCGCGCAGGCCGTCGCGCGTGTGCTCGGCGCGAATCAGGCGCCGTCGGAAGCGTGACCGGAGCGCACGGAGCCAGGACCGATGGGACATCCGCCTAACGAGCCGAGCTGGCGCAGATATCTGCGCTTCTGGCGCCGGGATGCGACGGCGGACGTGGACGACGAGCTGCAATTTCACTTGCAGGAGCACGTTGACGACCTGGTAGCGCGCGGGATGGACCCGCTCAAGGCACGCATCGAAGCCGTTAGGCGTTTCGGCAATATCAGGCAGATCAGAGCCACCATGCGGCAGCTGGCTCAAGAGCAGGAGACTCGTATGCGACGTTCAGAAATGTTCGGCGTTCTCAAGCAAGACGCGATCTACGCCCTGCGTTTGATCCGCGCGAACCCGGGCTTCGCCACGGCGATCGTGCTGACGCTCGCGTTAGGGATCGGCGCGACGACGGCGATCTTCAGCGTGGTGAACTCGGTGCTGCTGCGCCCGCTGCCCTATGCCGACAGCGAGCGGATGCTCGTAATCAATGAGCGTTTCGGCGAAGGACTCGGCCAAGCCTCCGTCGGGCATTTCCACGATTGGACCGAGCAGTCGCAGTCGTTCACGGCCACGTCGGCGTACCAGGGGCGCACATTCAACCTCACCGACGGTGAGCCGGAGCGGACCAGAGGAGCGCGGGTAACGCCGAGCTTCTTTCAAACCGGGTACATGCCGCCTCTCGCGGGCCGCTATTTCCGCCCAGACGAAACCGAAGCGTCGCGCGTTACCGTTCTGAGTTACGGACTGTGGCAGACCCGCTTTGCGGGAGACACTGCGATCGTGGGCAAAGAGATCACGCTGAACGGTGAGAAGCACACAGTCATAGGTATCACTCCGGCCGCATACACCCTAACGCGGTTCGACGAGCGCCTCTGGACGATACTCACGTTTACACCAGAGCAACGCACGAACTATGGTGCGCACTTTCTCACAGTTTTCGCGAAGCTCAAGCCGGGCGTGACGCTCAATCAGGCGCAGCGGGAGCTGGAGCGGATTACTGAAGACATCCGACGGCGCGAGCCGGAGAACATGAAACAGCGCGGCGTGCAAGCGCAGTTCTTCAGCGAGCTCCTGATCGGCAATTATCGCACGCAGCTTTGGCTGCTGCTCAGCGCCGTGACGTTCGTGCTGCTCATCGGTTGCGCCAACGTGGCGAGCTTGCTGCTCGCGCGCGCCACCGCCCGAAGGAAGGAAATCGCTATCCGCGGCGCGTTAGGCGGCGGCCGGGGGCGGCTCGTCCGGCAGCTGCTCACCGAGAGCTTCGTGCTCGCATTCATTGGAGGCGTCACCGGTCTGCTGGTGGCGCGCTTTGGAATCCGCTTCCTGGTTACCACCGGACCCGCATTTGTGCCGCGCTTGAGCACAGCAGGACTCGATCTTTCGGTACTCATGTTCGCGCTCGGGGCGACGGTCGTCTCAGGAATGCTCTTCGGTCTCGCTCCGGCGATGCGCGCCACGCGCGTCGATCTGCAAAGCGAGCTGCGGGTCGGCGGACGCGGATCGGGCGGACTTGTGCGCGACAGCGCGCGAAGTCTGCTCATCGTCACCGAGTTCGCTGTGGCGCTGCTGCTGCTGGTGAGTGCTGGTCTGTTCCTCCGCAGCGCGCAGACACTGCAACGAGTTCCACTCGGCTTCGATCCCACGGGCGTCACCATGCTGCGCATCGCGCTGCCGCCTGATCGTTATCAATCCGCCGAAGCTGTTCAGACGGCGTTCCTGCGAATCGTCGATCAGGTTCGGGCGATCCCCGGTGTAAGAGCGGCGGCTGCGAGCACGCGCGTTCCGATGTGGGGTCCGAGCATCGACATGGGAATCACCGTCGATGGTCGGCCGCGGAATCCTGACCGTGTCGAGACAGGACATCTCAGGCCAGTCACGGCGGGGTTCATCGAAGCGCTCGGTATCCCGCTCAAGCGCGGGCGAATGTTCCGCGACGCAGACCTGGCCGCGGGTGCACCGTGGGTTGTCGTCGTGAACGAGACGTTCGTCCGCACAATCTTCGGCAACGAGAATCCCATTGGCAAACGCGTCTACGGATGGACAGACCAGGCAAAGCCAGAGTGGCGCGAGATCGTGGGTGTCGTTGGAGACGTGCGTGCCTTCGGACAGGAGAACGAGCTGCCGCCCGAGATCTACATGCCGATCACACAGCTACCGCAGGGTGCATGGGACGCGTTTCAACGTTCGATGACCATCGTTGCAGCAGCTGAGCCTAACGCGGTGATCGCACCGGCGATGCGAAAGGTGGTCAACGGCATCGATCCGCTAGTGCCGCTTTTCGACGTACAGACGATGTCCGACGTCGTTTCCCAATCAACAGCGAATCGGCGCTTCAATACGCAGCTGCTCACGTTCCTTGGCTTGACCGGCTTGATTCTGGCCGCGATCGGGATCTACGGCGTGATCGCATTCTTCGTGAGCCAGCGGACCCACGAGATCGGCGTGCGAGTGGCGTTAGGTGCTAGCCGCCAGCGAGTCATCGGCATGGTGGTCAGGCAGGCTGCCATTCTCGCGTTGGTTGGCATCTCGGTCGGCGCTGTTGGCGCTTGGTGGGCGACGAGTGTCTTCCGCACGATGCTGTACCAAACAGGAGCGAGGGATCCGGTCGCGTTCATCGCAGCAGCGGCGGCCCTCTTGGTTGTGGCACTCGCTGCATCGTGGCTGCCGGCGCGGCGAGCGTCGCGGGTCGAACCGGTGAAGGCGCTGGCGGCCGCCGGATGACAGAGAGCTAGTCGTCCGGCGTTCCGGGGAGCAAAGGTTCGAGCTCAGGCGACGCAGCCCCGTTCTCGGTGCATAACGCGAACTTGGTCTCGCCGGCGTGATACATGGCGACGCCTGCTTGCCGCCCCTGCTTGTCGAGCACAAAGAAGCGGATGTTGAAGTTAGGGTTTCCCTTCGAGTTCAGGAGGCGAGCTTCGATCGTGTTCGCGCGGATGCGCTTGAGCGCCTCCATGCCGGCGTCCTTTGGCGTCATTCCGCGGCGCAGGCTTTCGACAACTAGATACGACGACAAGTTGTAGAGGTTCGCTTCACCGCGGCCGGTTGATCCAGCGGCGCCGACGTCGTTGTCGACGTAGAGGCCAGCACCGAGGATCGGCGAATCGCCGACGCGGCCAGGGATCTTCCACGCGAGGCCGCTCGTCGTCGTGACGCCGCAGATATCCCCGTTAGGCGAGATTCCGTTGCAGTTGATCGTCCCCCAGAACGAGCCTTCGCGAATCAAACCGTCGCGCACCATGGAGCGGCCCGCCGCGAGTGCGCGATCTTCGAAGTCGCCCGGGTCCTTTTCGTGCTTCGGCTTGGGCTTCCGCGCCGGACTATTAGGATCGAGCCAGTGGTCCGGATCCATCCGCCGTCGCCACTCCAGCCAAAGGCGCCGTGAGTTTTCAGTGTTGAGGTCTTCCTCGATCTTGAAGCCCATCGCACGGGCGAATTCCTGTGCGCCCTTGCCGGCGAGCAAATGGTGGTCGGTGTAATCCATCACGGCCTTCGCCACGAGCGACGGCGTGCGCACGCCTTCGATCGCTGCCACGGCGCCCGCGCGTTTCTTTGGCCCGTGCATGCAGGAGGCATCCAGCTGCACGACGCCGTCCGCGTTAGGTAGCGCCCCGTAGCCGATCCCCGTTTCCAGTGGATCCAGCTCGGGGATGTTCACGCCGGCGATGAGGGCGTCGAGGACATCTTCGCCCTTCGTGATCAGTCGAAAGGCGCGTTCGACGGCGTTCTCCGTCCCGCCGTTCTTGAACTCGAAGCCGGAATAATCCGAGATCAC
>CBQVAZ010000107.1:0-9492 GCA_967720205.1 uncultured Gemmatimonadaceae bacterium
GCGGCAAACATCATTGTGTCGCTCGCTATCTGGCTCTCCGGCAGGGACGACATGAGCCCTGGCCGCCAGAGCAGAGCGAGCGCCGCAACGCCGAGCGCGCCGATCGACGTCAGGCGCAGCGCGCGGATAAGCTGTTCGCTACGCGCCGTTATCATGGTTGTACGAAGGGAGCGCGCAGCGACACGGCGATGGAGAGCAAGTCGCCCCGCGCCGGGTTTGGCTGCACGTCGATCTCGTGCACTTCGGCGTATGTTGTACCGCGCAATAGTCGTTCGAGGAACTCAGCGAGACCGACGACGTCTCCGACAGCGGAGAGACGCGCACCGACCTTTGCGCCGTCGGCTTGTGCATCGGCCGTTGCGGCCGCGACGTCGACCTGCTGGACTTGTAGCTGGCTCGTTTCTGCGGTTTCGAGAACGACGCGCTGCAGTTCGGCCGAAGCGAGGCTAGACGACTCACCGACTATCAAGCGGCGCGGCGCGGCGTCCAGCGCGCGTTCGCGCTCCTCGGCGCTACGCGTTAGGCGCGCTTCGTTGCGCACGAGCCACGTGAGCCGAGCGAGCTGCTCGCGCTTGGCCGCCACCCGTTCTTCGCGCGCGGCCCAACGCCGAGCATACGGGAGCACGCCATACGCCGTCACGAGCGCTCCCACGCTCACGACCGCTGCTATGAGCAGCGTGCGACGCTCGCGCGGCTCAATCGGCCGGCCGAACACGGAACGCCACGGAAAAGGATTCGAACTGCTGCGCGTTTTCGCTGAAACGCGTGGACGGCGACGTTAGGCGAACATCGACGAAACGGCGATCACTTTCCAGGGCTGGCACGATTGCCGCGGCTTGACCACTGCGGGCGCGTCCACTGGCCTGCCATTCGTCTCCACTCATGCGCAGGCGTGTCACGACGATGTCGCGCGGCAGCAGCTCGCTGATCGCGGCGAGCGCCTGCATCGCGTCCAACGTGCGCACGGGAGCGCGCAGCAACTGCGCTTCACGCTCGAGCCCGGCGAGACGGCGACGCAACGCCAGTCCAGGCTGCGCGTCATGCTCGGCAGCCGCGATCGCGCGATCGAGGCGCGTCTCGTACGATGAGCGTGCGAAGTCGAGCGCAACAAGCGCAGCGATTATCGCCACAACGCACGCCACAGCGGCTGTGTAAACCGCGCGCATGCGTCGAGCGCGCAGGCCGCGCTGCGTTAGGGCAGTCGTCAGCGACTCCCAGTCCTCCACGACGCTCGACGATGCAGCGCCGCCCGCTGCGCGCCATTCGCCAGCAAGTGTGCCGTAAGAAGGGAGCGTGTGCGCTTGACCGCCGTGCCCGCGTCGAGCGACTCGCGCTTGTGTCAGGCGCCCGGCGGCGATGACGGCCGTGGCGACGCTATCGCCAGAGTTGGACACTTCGTACGCGCCGTCCGGCAGCGACGTGGCGGCAATGGCCAGTGGGGACGGCAACATCGCGGTCACGGGGCCTAACGCGGAGAATGCGCGGGTCCACAGCGCGAGACGCGACGCATCGATGGCGAACGCGAGACGCGATTCTCCGTGCCACGCGACAGCGAGCGGCGTCTCAGCCTGCTCGGCGAAGTAGCGGGCCGGTTGCAACGCAATCGCGCGCCATTGTTCAGATGCCGCGACGTCCGGCAGCTGCAGTTCTTTGACGCGAAGCAGCGTGGGCGCGATCGCGAGCCGCACCGATGACGCGCCGGTTCCGAACCGTGCGCGAAGCAACTCGACAGCGTCGCTCGGTGCCGCAGGATTCCATGGCACTTCGAGCGTCTCGAGCGCGCCGCGCCAGCCGCGCCTAACGGCGCGGACCTGTGAGGGTGTCAGCTCGAGCCCGAGGTGAGCCATCAGCGTGTCCGTTCGCGCCAGCGCACGAGCGCAAGGTCATTGCCCTGCACGGCGTAGACAGCCTGAATCTCGTGCGTCAGTGAAGAACCATCCAACCAACCGCGACTAACGAGCAGCAGCCGGCTCGGCACGTCGGCAAGCGCGCCGCGCGCGGCGCGCAACACGGGTGCTGGCGCCGTAACACGATTCGTCGTACCATCCCCGTCCACCGTGAGATAGGTCGCCGAACGTTCTATGAGCTGTTGATCAACGTCTGGAATCGACATGAGCTCGTCGAGACTCGTGAGGTATCGTGCGCCGCCACTGCCGCTCCAGGCGTGCTGCGGAACGAAGCCTGGAGGGCTGCGCTGCCCAATAGGGAACGACTCGTCAGGTGAATTGGGGGTCACGCCGGTGCCTATGTGCGCGCGAATGGCTCTGGCTGACCGATAGGCAATGGCTGCCTCGCCGAACTCGGCGAGCAGCTGTGCCACGGCGTCGGCGTCGGCGTAGTTGAGGTCGAGTTTTGCGTTGACGTCTTCGAGCGCCACTTGCACACGGGCGTTGCCGAGCGATTGGACGCCGAGCGGGAAGGGCGGCCGAGTCAAAGCGTTGAGCAGATTGGCGCGGCTCGAGGAATCGCCGAAGGCTGCCAGAGAATCTTCGATCGTCGCGACAGCGAGCGCGATGCCGCTTTCGGCCGCATAACGAGCAACGATTCGCGCACGCGCATTCGAGGCGACGGCAATCGCCATGCGTGTCCGTCGCGTCACACCGAGCGAGATGCCGCCGACAATGACGAGGGTCCACAGAACGAGCGCCAACGTGCTTCCGCGTCGCGGAATCACGGCCGGTCTTCCAGGCGAGTCGCGACGACCAGCGGTGGGACCGTGGCATCTGGAGACGGCGCGGCGAAATCGACAATCACGGCGACAGGCACCTGTAACGTCTGTGGCCAGACCTCGAGCCACTGACCCGCTGGCGACTTTGTGCGCACGCGCATCGCGGCCAGGCTCGGAGCAACTCCTCGCATGACCCCGACGCCATCGGCTCGCAGCGCCGTGATCGTTAGGCCGCCGCTGGACGGTGCCACGATGACGCGAAGGATCGCCCCGGTCCCGGCGGGGAAGCCGAGGCCGCGAGAGTAAAACTCGGCGGTCTGACTTACACGCCCGTCGACAACAGTGTCGCGCAGCGCGAATGGTGCGAGGCCAGGCGCGGGGGAGTCCGCCATGTGCCGCAGCGCTTCGGTGAGCAGCGAACGGAAGCGCGCGTCACCTTCGCTGGTCATGGTGTGCAGCTGCAGTCGCTCTTCGGTGTCGATGCCGGCCACGAGTGCCGCGCGTGCGGCGAGCGCAATGATCCCGGCGATCGTGAGCGCGACGATCACTTCGATGAGAGTGAACGCGCGTCTCATTGCCTGACGACTCGATGCACCACGAGACGTTGACCATCCGGGAGCTGTACGGCGACCTCTACGTCAACCAAACCCGGCGTCAGCACCTGCTCCGCGATTGTGGTTACGAAGCCTTGCTCGTTAGGTGGCTGCGGCGCTCCCGACTTGCGCGCTTCTACAGCCGCTTCGGCTACCTGGCTCGCTCGCAGCCAACGTTCTGCATCGTGCACGGCGCGCGACGATTGCTGAAACGTCCCGAGAAAGCTCACGGCCGCGATCGCGAGGATCACGAGCGAGACGAGCGACTCGAGGAGCGACATAAGTGAGACCGGTCAGGAGGGGAGGGCCTGAGCCTACGGCCGTTTAGTGCAAGACACCGCGTCGACTAATGCGCCCTCAATGGCGGTCGCACCTTCGACCGGAAAGCATGCGCCCAGCTCGGTCACGCGGAGAACTAGCGCCTGAGGAGGAGCTTCCGGGAGAGAGCCGGAGGCTAGAGGCGTCGGCCCTGGGGCGGTCTCCGAAACGATCTCCCACGTGCCGTCGCGTTCGATGCTCACTCTCACCCGTTCCGCGCGCGAGATCGCTAGGGCCTTGGCATGCTCGATCACCGTCATCTCGGTCGCGGCGGGCGTCGGCTTCGGCCGAAAGACGTTGGGGTACACGATGGCCGCAATGATCGCGAGAATCGCGATCACGATCATGACTTCGATCAGCGTTAGGCCACGTCGCAAGGCGCGCATCGGCTTGGTGTAGTCGCTATCAAGGACGATGCACGCACAGGCCCCGCCACGCTATCCGTGCGCCTCGAGCCAGTCTACCATGGCACGTCCAAAGGCAGGCAAGTCCTTGGGAACGCGCGAGCTGACGATGTTGCCATCGATCACGACTTCGGCGTCTTCCCAGCAACCGCCGGCGTTCGTGACGTCGTCGCGGATTCCGACCGTGCTCGTCAGGCGCTTGCCTCGTACGATGCCGGCTGAAATGAGAATCCACGGGCCGTGGCAGATCGTGGCAACGAGTTTTCCGGCGGCATGCACATCGCGAACAAGCTGCAGGAGCTGCTGGTCGCGACGCAGTTTGTCCGGCGCCCAACCGCCGGGCGCTAGAATCCCCCTGAGCTGGTCGACTTTGTAGTCGCGCACGTGGCCATCCATCGTTGCCGGGTAGCCGTGCTTCCCGCGATAGGTCGACTCGCCGATGCCAGCCATGGGAGCGCGGTAGCCCGCCTCCTCGAGACGAAGCTTTGGATACCAGACCTCGAGATCTTCGTACTCGGGTCCGACCAGGATGAGAACAGTGCCCTTGTCCATACCGCGTTAGGGTGCGAAGCGCGCACCAGCGTAGAGGGTCCAGCGATGCCGCCGCGGGTCGTCCATCGAGTAGGCGGCGCCGTATTGCAGCGAGACGTTCGGCAGACTGGCGAAGCCGATGGACGCGAAGGCTTGCTCACCTTCAGCGCCAATGAGGCGATTCCAGTCGCCGTTAGGATCGTACACCCGAAACCAGGCGCCGTACAGCGAGGCTGGGAGGCCCGGCGCGCTGAGCGTTGTGCGATAGGACACGAAGGCGCGTCCAGCAGCGCTTCCGGCGGGAAGAGCGGGGAGCGAGATGCGTTGCGGCAGCACTCGCGCGTCGAAGAGAGGTGGCGCGAGGCCGCCGATCGCGAATGTCTCGAAGCCGCCAGCTGGTCCGGTTGCGCTGGAATCGGGATCCAGCGAGACGCGGCCGCCACTGGCGGCGAAGCGCAGGCGAAGGCCGCCAATGGCCGTCGTAACGCCTAACGAGGCAACGCCGCGGCGCACGTCGGCTGTTCCGGTCTCACCAGCCGAGCCATGCAGTCTGAGGCTCAGCGTCCGCCAGAGTCCGTAGCTGCGTCGTCGCGCAAGCCCAAGCTCGGCGTATCCCTGCGCGCGATGAAATGCGCTGCTATCGGACAACTCGACGTGCCCAGCGTTCGCGCCGATCTGCCAGCTCCAGGATGTGGCGCCGTAGTCGAACGCACGACCGACGGCGAGAGCGCCGCCGTCGAAGCGTGGGTTGCTATATCCCTTTGGCGCGCCGAGCTGCGTCGTGAACCCCGTCGCGACGAGATCGAACGCCGGCCAACCGTGCCAGGCAGCGCCTAACGAGGCACCTCGCCAGACGCGTCGCTGGCCGTAGGCGCCTTGCGCGAGCACGCCGAGTTTTCCGGCGGGGTCGTAGTTGGTGATCGCCAGGAGGCCGTAGGCGCCGTCGGCGCCCGCCGCGAAGCCGGGCCAGTAGCGCCAGGTGCGAGGTCCGAGACCGTAATTGCCCGCCGCAATCGCGCTCGAGTCGAACGACATCGACGCCGTGCCAGCGACGACCGGTGCTACAGGCGCGAGGTCGCGCGGGAGCGCGATTGTGTCAGGCGAAGGGGCAACGGACGAAGCATAGCGGCGAATGTCCCACCCTTTCGTGTGGAGGTCGAGATACCAGATCGCGCCGTCATGGGCGATACGGTCCGGCGCCGCAACGGCACCTAACGAGCGCGTGATTATGTGGACGCCCCCGCCGGCAGGATTCAGCAACTCGAGGTTGGGGACACCGCCGCGTTCACTCACTACAATCAGCTCGTCTCCGACCCACACTGGCGAGTATCGCGGATTTGCGTCGTTAGGTGCGACGTATTGGGCGGACTCACCATTGGCTTGAAGGACCGCGATCTGCCAGCGGCCGTCGCGATGCACGCTCGCGGCGATTCGGCGCCCATCCGGCGACCAGCGCGGGCGATGCCACACCTCGTCGAATCCGCCGCGGACTAGCTGACTCCACGAGCCAGTGGCGAGGTTCACCAGCACGAGTCCACAGCGTCCAGCATCGCAGCGCGTGGCCACGGCGCTGCGTCCGTCGGGCGAAGGATCGGCGAAGCGGATGCCGGCGCCGTGCGTCACGCGACGGACGCGTCCGGCTTTCCAGTTCCAGAGAAAAAGGTCGGGCCGCGAGTAGCCGTTGCCTAACGGCACTTCGCGGCTCACCAGAATCTCTTTACCACCCGGCAGCCAGCGCGGATTGTTGTAGCCGGCGCCGGCCACCGCACGCAGTGTGGCCACGGTGCGCCGCGGCAAGGGAAAGGAATCGAACGGGGCAACGTCGAGCGGGTCGCGCGCCAGGATCTGCGCGCGGCGCCTGACGAAAGCGCTATCGACGCCAGCCGAATCGGCGCGCCACACGACGAGCCGCGCCGGCTGGCCGATGCGGCGCAATGGAACCGCGAGGAGGGAAGCGTCCGGCGAGATCGCCGGTTCGCCGGTGGTTCCCTCGATGTGCTGAAAGAGCTCGCCCTCACTGGGCGCGAGAGAGCGGACTGCCACCCGCGCCCGCAGCGCTCGCTCGGTCACATCAACCACGAATTGGCCGTACAGTTCGTCGGGTGCCGCGCCATACACACCTGCGAACGCCTGCGCGAACGAACGTGGCTCGCGAGCGCTGAGTCGTCGCCAAACTCGCTCCAGGCTCGCGTCGCCTTTGCGCTCGGCAAGCCACTCCAAATACGCGGACCCGACCAGGTAACGCATCGCGCCGCCCATGAACGTGCCGGCGTTATCGAGCCCCGAGTACGGCGGCAGCTTGCCGGCGAGCGCCCATTGCCGTAGCACCGCGGCGCGCCCCGCCGAGTGCGGCCGTCCGTCACCCGTTAGGCGTCCCTCGACGAGCGTGGCAAAACCTTCGAAGACCCACGGCGGCGCGCGCAGCGCCACGGGCCCGACTCGAGCCGGGAGGAACGACCACCAGAATCGCTCGCGCGGATTGCGCGATGGATACGTAAGGTGCGCGATATGCGCGAACTCGTGCACCGCGAGAATCTCACCCCACTCGCGAAACTCACCGAAGCCCAGCGACGGGGATGGAGGCGTCGGCCAGATCATGATGAGCGGCGCGCCTAACAGTGGCACGGCGAAGCCGTTCGCGTCTCCGGTCGGATCGTCGACGAGCACCGTCACTCGTTCCTTCGGCGCGTGTCCCACGAATGCCGTGACCGCGGCGGCGTAGCTCTCCATGCGCGATGCGACGTGCCGCGTCCACGCTTCGAGCCGAGCCGGCGTGTGGAAAACGAAGTGCAGCGTCGTCAGCGTGCGCCACCCCTGCGCCGGCTGGGTGATGCTCTGCGCGACGCCGGTTCGTGAGCTGCCTAACGCGAGTGCGCATCCGGCGAGCCAGAGCCCTCGCCGCCAGCGCTCGCACCGCATTTCAGCCCGTCGCCTTGAGCGAGCGATAGCCCATCGCCTTGAGCCGCGCCACGCGCATCGCCATCGGGGGATGGGTGCCAAAACGCTGCGCGAACCAACCCTCGCTCATGTTCGCGCGACGCCCTAACGGGTCGGCGATGCAGAGATGCGCAGTCCCACGTTTGATCTGCTTCGTCGGCGCCTCGGCGTGTTCGATTTTCTCCAGTGCGCTGGCGAGTGCGAGCGGATTGCGCGTGAACTGCGCGCTCATCGCATCAGCCAAATACTCGCGCTGTCGGCTGACTGAGAGCGCCAGGAACCGCACGATGATCGGCGCCAGGATCCAACTCACAATCCACACGACGAGCAGAACAAGCGCGACCGGGTTGCCCCCTTTCTTGTTGCTGCTGCGCCGGCCGCCTCCGCCGACGCCAGAGCGAAAGAGCACGCGCCACAGACCATCCGACACGAGCACGATAGTTCCAACGAGTGCGGCGAGGAGCGTCATCAGTCGTACGTCGAGGTTCTTGACGTGACCCAGCTCGTGCGCGACGACCGCTTGTAACTCCGAGCGATCGACGGTGAGAAGCAATCCTTCGGTTACGGCGATGTGAGCGTTGCGCTCGTCGCGACCCGTCGCGAACGCGTTAGGGTCGGGATCGTCGACGATCCAGATGCGCGGATTGGGAAGCCCACTCGCAATGGCCATCTCGTGCACGACGTTTACATACTGCTGCTCCACAACATTCTGTGGATCGATAATCTCGCGCGCACCGGTCGATTTGAGGACGTCGTTCGGGCCCGAGCGCCAGGCGTGCATCGCGATGCCCGCGCCGATGAGCGTCAGGACTACGCCCAGCCACGGAATCACATGGTGATACCGCTCAGGTTCTCCGTCCTTCGTGTACAGGTAGGCGATGTAATCGCCGCCGAATCCCAACCACGCGAAGAAGAGCACGAAACCGACAACGAGCCAGGCGGATCGCCGCCGGTTTCGTGTCTGCTGCGAAAAAAGATCGGCGGGCTCGGAGTAATCGACGTTAGGCGAAGCGGTCACCGACGTCCCTAACTAAGCTCCACTTTCGGAACCGCGCGTTCGGCTTCGTCCGTGATCTCCCACAACTCCACAGGACTCGCGCCGGCGAAGCCCGCGACGAACACCGTCGGAATCTGCCGCTGCTTCGTGTTGTACTGCGTAGCGACGTCGTTATAGAGCTGCCGCGCGAACGCGATTTTGTTTTCAGTCGTTGTCAGTTCTTCCTGAAGCTGACCGACGTTCTCGGTTGCTTTGAGCTGGGGATACGCCTCGACGACCGCGAGCAACCGATGTAGCGCTCCGGTCAGCTGTGATTCCGCCTGAGCAGTCGCTGCAACGCCGGCGTTCGACGAACCGACTGAGATCGCCTTGTTCCTCGCTTCGACGACGGCTTCGAGCGTCTGCCGCTCGAAATTCATCGCGCCTTTCACAGTGTTCACGAGATTTGGGATCAGATCATGACGTCGCTTGAGCTGCACGTCGATCTGCTTCCACGCGTTCTCGACCTGATTCTTGAGCGCGATTAGCCCATTGTACGACGCGACTCCCCAAAAGACGAAGATCGCGAGTACGACCAGCAAAACGATGATACCCATGACCGTTAGGCTCCGACAAAGTGGGGGAGGGCCGAAACGACGAAGGGACGGAGTCCCCGCTCCGTCCCACAGGCATGACTACGGGCGCCGAAGCGCCGTTGTGTCACTTCGCCTTACGCTTCCGCTGCTGCAGAGCTTCCTGAAGCCAAGTAATCGGAATGAGGAAAAGCGGCGTCAGCATGTGGCCGAGCAGAAGGTTCATCCACGTCAGCGCCAGGAAGTACGCGCCAAGCCCGAGACCAACCCATAACGTGCCGAGCGGACCATGCGTCTCCACGTCCAGTTCCTCTTTGAGGTCGAAATCTGCAGAGAAGCTAGCGCCGTTCCAACGTGTTGCAAACTGGAGCCTCTCCACCACTTGAGCCAGCAAGTTGGAACGGTGCTAGCGAGCGCTGAGTCCTCGGGCCAGCCTGCGACGATTACATTGCGACGCATGCCGACGACGCAG
>CBQVAZ010000108.1:0-9473 GCA_967720205.1 uncultured Gemmatimonadaceae bacterium
GTGGCCGTCGTCGCTGCGTGCTCGGCTCACGCTCTGGTATTCGCTGTTTCTTGGCATTCCGCTCGTCACGTTCGCTTTCGCGGGCTACTACATCTTTGAGCGAGCTGTCGAGCAAGGCACTGATCGTTTCATCGCGGACGCGCTCGTTGCGTTTTCAAATGAAATTGCTGCCGAGCGCAGCGCGGCTAGCACGCACGAAGACGCGATACGCCGCACAGCGCGAGAGGTGAGATTCCGCGACCTTTACATCGTCGTCACCGACACGGCAGGCCATCCAATCGCAGCGAATACGGCGAACGCAGGCGACACGCCAGGACCCCGTTGGCCATCCGCCGCGGCGCAGCAGCGGTCGCTCGCCGAAATCGCCAGGCAGGACAGATCGATACCGTGGGCAGTGACGTTCTCGGATGGTGAGCGCAGGTATCGCCTCATCTGGCGACGCGACGAGGTTCAAGGGCAGCCGTTCGGCATGGCGGGGATGTATTCGCAGGAATCGGCGGACGAAATGCTCGCTCGCATCCGCAGGCTGTTTTTCGTGGCGATACCCTTGCTCGTGCTAGCCGCGGCAACGGGTGGGTACCTGCTCGCGAAACGGAGCCTGTCGCCCGTGTCGGCGATGGCGACGCGAGCGGCGGAGATCAGCGAGTCGAATCTGCAGGCACGGCTGCCGATCGGTGGCGGAGCGGAGCTAATCGGGCTGGGTCGTGTCTTCAACGATCTGCTCGATCGACTCGAGCGATCGTTCGAGCAACAGCGCCGCTTCATGGCGGATGCGTCGCACGAGCTGCGAACTCCGGTCACGATTGTACGCACCGAATCCGACGTAACGCTCTCGCGTGAGCACCGCGATGAAGCGGAGTATCGCGCGTCGACGGCGATTATCCAGGACGCCTCACGACGCCTGACGAGAATCGTCGACGATCTCTTCTTGCTCGCGCGTGCGGACTCGGGGCACCTGGTCCCGAAGGTGGAAGACGTCTACCTCGAAGAGGTTGTTGCCGACGCCGCGCAAGCCGTGCGGCCTGTCGCCGAGCGGCGATCTGTGCGCGTCGACGTTCGTAGTGTCGTCGAAGCGCCTTTTCGTGGCGACGCGGACTTGTTAGGCCGGGTTTTGCTCAATCTGCTCGACAACGCGATCAAGCATTCGCGGCCTGGAGGCGTGGTCGAGATTGGCATGACGAATCGCAATCACCACTATGAGATCTCGGTGATCGATGCGGGTGAGGGTATTCCGCCGGCCATTCAGGAGAGGATCTTCGAGCGCTTCTTCCGCGCGGATGTTGCGCGGGCGGCCGACGAGAATTCAACGACCACCGGTGCCGGACTCGGCCTCGCGATCGCTCGCAAGATCGTGGAGTTACATGGTGGCCGGTTGGAGGTCGCCGAATCGCGACCGGGGCGGACTGAGTTGCGTCTCACGCTGACGCAGCCGGTGTCCTAACGACCCACACTGTAGAAGCATCGACGCCGCTGCGGCGATGCTTGCCGAGCGCGCGCCGCATTCGTACAATGACACGTTCATGAAGTGTTCATGGTGGTCCAAGCGCTCGAGCGCGCGCAGCACGCGATTCAGTCGCGATGAGGAGCAGCAGATGGCGAGCAGGCATCGTGTTGTAGTCCGAGGTCTTCTGCTGAGCTGTGCCTGCCTAACAAGCAGGGCCACTGCACAGGCGACTCAACCTCCGCCGGTCCGTATCCCACCCGTCGAAGTCGTTGCGACGCGGCGTGCCGAGGCGCCGCACGAAGTTCCCGTATCGATAGAGGTGATCAGCGGTGAGGACTTGCGGGCGAGGGGGGCGACTTCACTCAGGGATGCGTTGTCCCTCGCCGCCGGACTCGCGATCGCACCTGGTGGGGATCAGGGTCCGGCTGGCGCCGTCCCTGAGTTCTGGGGGCTGCGTGAGTTCGACGCGTTCCTGCTCGTTGTTGACGGCGTTCCGTGGGGAGGTGCGCTCAACCCGGATGTCGCGACGGTGAACCTCGACGATGTCGAGCGCATCGAAGTTCTGCGCGGGCCCGCGCCCGTCACATACGGAGCGACGTCCTTCGTTGGCGTAATTCATGTCGTGCACAACGCGGCTGCGGCTCGCGCGCGACATCTCCGCGTGCACGGCGGAAGCTACGGGAGCGGCGGATTCGCCGGCGACTACGCATTTCCATCGAGCGGTCCCTGGACGTCGCGCCTAACGGCTGACTTCGATCACGCCGCCTACAAGGACGATCGCACGTCGTACAGCCGCGGTCATGGACTCTGGCGAATCGCGAAGACCGAAACCGATCGCAACATGTGGCTCAACGCCGATGTGACGATCCTGCGTCAGGAACCAGCGAGCCCGCATCCGCGCGAAGGCCCAGGGCTGTCATCGAAGGTGCCGCTGGACGCGAACCACAATCCATTCAACGCGCACCTGGACGACGATCGCTTCGCGCTGTCGGCAGGGTTCGAGCGCCCACTCGGAAAGACGGTCAAATGGGGCTCGACAGCGTCGTTCACGCATTCGTCGCAGGACATCTTCCGTGGGTTCCTCACGGACCTAACGAACTCCCAGAACAACGCGTCGGGATTCAAGGAGACAATCGACATCAACGATCTGTACGCCGATTCGCATATCATCTGGCCCGCTGGGTCCAGCGTTAGGTTTCTCACAGGCGCCGATCTCCTGATCGCCGCGGGAGAGGCCAAGGGTGCCGTATTCAACTACACGGTGCCGCTCGACGGGTCGCGGGTCGCGCCAGTCGCGGAGCCGTCAGTTCTCGACCGTGACGCGGAGGACGAGCGCAGGTTTATCGGCGGATATGGTTCCGTCGAATGGCAACCAAATGCGCGAGTGAACCTGAGCGGCGGCGTGCGCATCAACGCCACCACTGAAAAGCGTGGAGAAGGTGCGGAAGTGACCCATACGCGAGCGAGCGGAAGCCTCGGTGCGCTCTTCGGCGTATGGGAACAAGGCGCGAACCACGTACGCGTCTTCGCGAATTTCCGCGACACGTTCAAGCCTGCAGCTTTCGACTTCGGCCTCGCGGAAAACGAGGGCGTGCTCGATCCGGAGACGTCGCGCAGTTACGAAGGTGGAGTGAAAGTCGCGACGATGGATGGCGACTTCGATTTTGAAGCGAGCCTCTTCCGAATGGATTTCTCGAACCTCGTGACGGCGACGATCGTGAACAACCTTCCCGCGTTGATCAATTCGGGAAAGACGCGTTTCAAGGGCTTCGAGCTCGCGTCAGACGTACACCTCCCGAATTCGCTGACGGCACGCGCGACGTACAGTTTCCACGACGGAAAGTTCGTCGACTTCGAGCAGGAGTTTGACGGCGTTCCCACGCAGCTCGGCGGCAAGCGCTTCGAGATGTCGGCGAGGCAGTTGGCTTCGGCTGGCCTGACGTACGCGCCGACGCACGGCCTTATCGCGAATGCGAGCGTGAACTACATCGGCGACCGTTTCTTGAACAAACGCAACACGGCGCTCGCGCCTGCGTTTTCAACCTTTGACGCGGGGATCGGTTACCGCGCATCACGGTTCGA
This sequence comes from uncultured Gemmatimonadaceae bacterium, assembly GCA_967720205.1. Classification (GTDB taxonomy): domain Bacteria; phylum Gemmatimonadota; class Gemmatimonadetes; order Gemmatimonadales; family Gemmatimonadaceae; genus DASYRX01. Next base: position 3,527 of record CBQVAZ010000108.1, read on the forward strand.
GGTGCGCATCGATGGGCGGAATCTGGGCGACAGGCGAGACGCGGTTGCCGAAAGCGAGTTCGGCGACGCCCAGTTCTACAGAATGCCGGCGCGGACACTCCAAGCCGGCGTCGCTCTGCGGTACTAGGCTGGTTCGGCGACAGGATCGCAGCAAAACGATTGTGTACAGCGTTTCCAGGCGCGACTCTACGGGGTCGCGCCTTTTGCCTTTGCCCCTTCCTTCGGGATCTCCCATGCGCACCCAGCTCTCCGTCGTCGCTGTCATTGCTGCGAATCTTGTCGCCTTCAATGCCGCCGCCGCGCAGTCGAAGCCCACGGTCGAGCAGTTCATGAGTCCGTCCTCGCCGCTCGAATTGGTGAGCGCGCACAACGCGGATCGCGTGGCGTGGATCTCCTATGAGAAGGGGATGCGCAACGTGTATACGGCAGCGGCGCCGACCTTCACGCCCGTTAGGCTGACTCGAAACCTCCAGGACGATGGGATCGACGTCACCGATGTGCAGATCTCGGACGATGGCACACTCATCACGTTCGTTAGGGGCTACGATCCCAACCGAGCCGGCTGGGTCGCCAATCCGTCGCACGATCCGGGCGGCGGTGTGCGGCAGATATGGGCCGTGCGCTCGACGGGTGGCGCGCCGTGGAAGATTGTCGATGGCGGAGCACCCGAGCTTTCGCCGGACGGCCGCATGGTCGCCTACGTGAAGGATGGCCAGATCTATCGCTCGTACACTCGTCCTGCCGCGACGCGCGACAGCATCGACCTCGGACTCAAGCCGTACATCAAAGCGTGGGGAACGCAACGCAATCCGCGCTGGTCGCCAGACGGATCGCGGCTCGCATTTGTCACCATGCGCCTCAATCACTCCTTCGTCGCTGTCTACAACGTGAAGACTCGTGAGGTGAGCTACCTCGCGCCGAGCGTGGACTTCGATGACGCACCGTCGTGGTCGCCGGATGGGAAGGAGATCGTCTTCACGCGCCGCCCAGGCTTACCGTTCGGCCAGCAAGGTCAGGTGAGCAGCAACAGCATCGGGAATCCATCGGGACCCGCGTCAGGCACTGGCGGGTCACGCGGTCCATGCGCGAATGCGCCGATGCCAGGCCAGGGCTTCGGCCAGCAGCAGCAGCAGCGCCCGGCGAACGATTCCGCACGCGCGAAGGAACCGCCCGGCCTTTGCCGCGCGACGTTCACCGGTGGTCACACGCTCTCGATCATGATCGCGAACGTGAGCACTGGCGCCTCGCGCGAGCTGTGGCACAACACACCTAACGATTCGGTCTTCACCGGCATCAACGTTCTGGTGTGGGCCAACGGCAACGTGATCTTCCCGCTGGCGCCCGCAAGCGACGAGTGGGAGCGCTACTACTCGCTCAGCGTGACGACGGAGAATCCGACTCCCGTCATGCTCACGACCACGAACGGCATGATCGAGAACGCGACGAGCGCGGCGTTATCAAAAGATGGCAGCACGCTCTTCTATTGCACGAACGCGGGAGATATCGAGCGACGGCACATCTGGGCGGTGCCGGTGAGTGGTGGCACGCCGCGACAGGTCACAACCGGGAGCGGCATCGAGACGCACCCGCAGCCGCTCGCATCGGGCAAGCAGATCGCGGTGCTCTATTACGATGCGCGCACACCGGCGTCGGTGGCCTTGGCGCCGGTGAGCGGTGGCGCGGCGCAGAAGTTCTTCCCCACGTTAGGCAAGGAGTTCCCCACCGACGCGCACGTGACGCCGGAAGTCGTGATCGTGAAATCGCCCGACGGGTTGGAGATCCACAACCAGCTCTTCCTCCCGAAGGATCTCAAGCCGGGTGAACGACGCCCCGCGCTCATCTTCGTGCACGGTGGACCGGTGCGTCAGATGCTGCCCGGCTACCACTACATGCAGTTCTATGCGTGGGCGTACGGCTACAATCAATATCTCGCGAGCCAGGGATACGTCGTGCTTTCGGTGAACTACCGAAGCGGCGTTGGTTACGGTCGCGCGTTCCGCACGGCGCCTAACACTGGCGGCCGCGGTAACGCGGAGTATCAAGACGTGCTCGCGGCAGGGAAGTGGTTGCAGCAGCGTCACGACGTCGATCCTGGGCGAATTGGCATCTGGGGACTCTCGTACGGCGGCGTGCTCACTGCGCAGGCGCTCGCGCGCAACTCGGATCTCTTCGTTGCCGGTGTCGATATGGCCGGCGTGCATCTCTGGGGGAGCTCGCTGGACAGCGCTGCGGTTTCGTACCGCTCATCGGCGATCGCTGCGATCGATGGCTGGAAGTCGCCGGTCTTCCTCGTGCATGGCGACGACGATCGCAACGTGGACTTTGCGCAGACGGTTGGATTGGTGCAGCTACTGCGCGCGCGAAACGTGTACTACGACCTTCAGATAATACCGGACGATCTGCACGAGTCGATGTTCCACCGCAACTGGATGGATACGTGGAATCGGAGCACCGCGTTCCTGCGCAAGCACGTGTGGGAAAAGCCGACGACTACTACATCTTCTCAGAACAGGTGAGTACTCGAGATCAACGAGTTCAGTCCGGCCATGCATCACGCAGTGCGCGGTGTCACGCTGTCGATCGCGATAGCCGCGAGTGTGATCTTGGCTGTCGGCTGTGGCGGCGAGCAGATGGTAGCCACGGGCGAGCCGCCCGAAGTAGCAGCCGTTAGGCTCTTCATTAAAGGCTCAGAGGTGACGATTCACGTACCTCTCAACCGTGGCCAGATGGAACGCCTCGAGGTACGGCTCTACGCGGCCAACGGTTCACGCATAACTGGCTTCGACGACCAGTTCCAGCTCACCTTCACGTTCACACCCACTTCGCTCGGCACCGTTACCGCGGTGCCCGATAAACCTCTCTTCAAAGACATCGCGCCATCCACGACGCCAGGCTTGCTCGGGTCCCTGACAGTGCTCGCCGAGCACGAGCAGACGATGACCAGCCGGACCTTTGGGCCCTTCGAGGTGCTTGTTCACTGAGCGCGCGGGGCATGAGGATCGGCTGCTTCGTCGCGCTGTGCGCAGTGCCGGCTACCTCGTTACGCGCGCAAGCACAGCATCACCGGGCGGGCGCGGATTCAGCCGCTGCACATAGCGAGCATGAGCCGTTAGGCATCGGCTCATCACGCAAAGGCTCCGGGACCGCATGGCTCCCAGATGCCGCACCGATGCGTGCGTATGATTTGTCGGCGGGGGGATGGCAGGTCATGCTGCATGGCACTGCATTCCTTCAGTACGTCAAACAGTTCGGCACGCGTGGGGAAGAATACGTGGGTAGTACCAACTGGGTGATGGCGGCGGCGAATCGCCCGTTAGGCGGTGGCCTCTTCCGGCTGCGCGGAATGTTCAGCGCCGAACCCGTTACAGCGCGCGACTATCCGCAACTCCTGCAAGCGGCTCAGCATGATGTGAGCGATGCACGTCCAGACCGGCAACACCCACATGAGCTCATTGGCGAGCTTGCGGCCCAGTACGGCCGAGCATTCACGCGCAGCGTCGCCGCGGAGGTTTACGTCGCGGCCGCGGGAGAGCCGGCGATCGGGCCCGTGACCTACTTACACCGTCCCTCGGCGGCCTACGACCCTGCTGCACCGCTCGGCCACCACGCGCAGGACGTTACGCACACGACGTTCGGCGTAGTAACGGTCGGGGTGTTTACGCGTGCGGCGAAGCTCGAAGGGTCGATCTTCAACGGAAAGCATCCGGACGACGTCCATACCAACCTCGAGCTCAGCGACGCACGGCTCGACTCGTACGCAGGTCGCCTAACGCTGAACCCATCGCGGTCGTGGAACGTCGCAGCCTCAGCGGCCTACATCGCAGCAGAGAACGACCCCGCGCACGGCGGCGTAGCGCACGCATCGCTGCGCCGAATCAGCGCGTCGCTACTGCACACGCGACCTCTCGCGAGCAGAGGCGAATGGTCGAATGCACTCGTGTACGGCGCGAACTTGCCCAAAGGCGCCGACAAAGCGCTGCATACTGTTCTCCTCGAGAGTAGCGCCGACCTTGACGGACGAAACGCGTTGTTCGGGCGTGCAGAGTACGTGCGCCGTACCGCCGCCGAGCTCACGCTGATCGGCTCGGTCAGTCCAGAGCTGAGCGTGTGGGCTGTGTCGTTGGGCTACGCACGCGAGGTCGGCGACATCGGTGCGCTGAAGGCGAGTCTCGGAGCACGTGTGACCGCGAACGTCATCCCCGAGGAGCTCCAGCCATTTTATGGGAGTCGGACGCCGCTGGGTCTCTTCACGTATTTCAGAATGCGACCTGCTGTGCATGCGTCAGGACGATGAACAAACAGACGCGCACTTCGAACGCCTCGCCCAGCCCGACATCTATCAACTCGCAAGAATAGCATCGATCGCCTCGAGCTCGACGTGCGACAGTTCGAGGTTGTCGAGTGCCTTCACGGCATCGTCGACGTGTGATACGCGGCTAGCGCCGACTATCGCCGACGTCACCTCAGCGTGACGTAGCACCCACGCGAGCGCCATCTGCGCTAACGTCTGGCCGCGCTCGCGCGCGAGAGCGTTGAGGCGCGACACTTTCGCAACGGCTGCGGGCGAGACCTCCTCAGGTTGCAGAGCGCCGTGCGCTTTCGCGGCACGCGAATCTTTGGGAATTCCGCCGAGATAGCGATCGCTGAGAAGACCCTGGGCAAGCGGCGAAAACACAATCACTCCCATCCCCGTGTCGCGCACAGCGTCGAGTAGACCATCCTCGACGTCGCGCACGAACATGCTGTATTTCGGTTGGTGGATCAGGCACGGCGTGCCGAGTTTCGACAGGATAGCGGCTGCCTGACGAGTCTCCTCAGCGGAGTAGGAGGAGATGCCAGCGTATAGCGCGCGTCCGCTGCGCACGGCGAAATCGAGCGCGCCCATCGTCTCCTCGAGCGGTGTATCGGGGTCTGGACGATGGCTATAGAAGATGTCGACATAGTCGAGCCCCATCCGTTTGAGGCTCTGGTCGAGGCTCGCGATGAGGTATTTGCGCGATCCCCATTCGCCATACGGGCCATCCCACATGCGCCATCCGGCCTTTGTCGAGATGATCAGCTCATCGCGCCACGGTGCGAGATCCGTGCTGAGTACGCGTCCGAACAATTCTTCGGCCGAGCCAGGCGGCGGTCCGTAGTTGTTGGCCAGGTCGAAGTGTGTGATTCCGAGGTCGAATGCGCGACGGATCATCGCACGGGCCTCGTCGGGGCTGTCGACGCCGCCGAAGTTGTGCCACAGACCTAACGAGATCGCCGGCAGGAGCACACCGCTCCGTCCCGAGCGGCGATAACTCATCCGGTCGTAGCGGTCCGGAGCGGGATCGTAGGGCTGGGCCATTGGACTTGGTCGAGGAGTGCATGACAACCTACTGGCGCAAGGCGACCGCCGCAGCAGCCCTTCCCTCAGACCTCAGACCTCAGACCTACCGGCTATATCGCTCCAGATGCTGCACGCCGTCGTCGTCAGAGGCGACGACATACAGATGGCGCACGCCGACACCGGCAAGCTGACGTTTCGCGGGAAGCCTAACGCGCAATACGTGCTTGCCGCTTCCGTCGAAGACGTCCCAGAGCGGTGTTTCGCCAAGGCGGATGGATCGTTCGACCCAGAGCGTACCGTCAGGTCCAAGGAGAAGCGGGCCATCCGTGAACGGGCCCTTCGTTTCTGCGAAGGTGTTTTTCGTCGCCATCTCTCGCACGCTCTTCTCGTCCTTCATCTCGGCTGGAACGGGGCTCAAAGCGCCTTCGGCACCGCGTCCTCCGATGCTCGAGTTGTCGAGGAATTCGCGCACGTGGGCCAAGCGTTCGTCCATGGTGACCGGGATACGTTCGAAGCGAACCGGGGGCCCGCGTACGACACGCCCGTTAGGCTCGTACCATTCGACGTGGTAGTCACCCGAGCGGACGACGGCAATGCGACCGTCGGGCGCGACGGTCCATACGTCTT
>CBQVAZ010000109.1:0-9450 GCA_967720205.1 uncultured Gemmatimonadaceae bacterium
AAGTCGCCGGAATGAAGGAGCTCGCGCAACGATATCCGTTCATCGACATCGAGAAGGTCGGGATCTGGGGCCACTCGGGAGGAGGGTTCGCGACAGCTGCCGCGATGTTCCGCGCACCGGACTTCTTCGACGTCGGCATCTCGGAGTCGGGGAATCACGACAACCGCAACTATGAAGACGACTGGGGCGAGCGCTACCAGGGTTTACTCGTTAGGACCGGACCCAGCGACAACTACGCGGCCGAGGCGAATGAAACGCACGCCGCGAATCTCAAGGGGAAGCTGCTGCTGGCGCACGGCGGGATGGACGACAACGTGCCGCCTTACAATACCAATCTCGTTGTCGAAGCGCTGATCAAGGCCGGCAAGGACTTCGATCTCATCAATTTCCCGAACGCGCGGCACGGCTACGGGTCCGACAGCTTCTACATGATGCGGCGGCGCTGGGATTACTTCGTGAAGAATTTGTTAGGCGCGGAGCCGCCGAAGGAGTATCAGATCGGGAAGCCGAGAGTAGTGCCATAGTCCCGTGCGCTCTCGGACATTCACGGGGAGCAAGGTCGCCCGCGACCAGTGCAAGGCAAGGCACGCGCCAGCGAGCTCATCACGAGACATGCTGCAGCGCCGTTGCTAAACGCTGGCTAAACGCTGGCGCCAGTGGCGCAGATTCGCTTCATTTGCTTGTGGCGGTGACACGGCACGCGAAGCAATCTAATCCGTATGTGGGCGCCTAACGAGCGCGCGACGCGCAATCATTGCCTCGTCCCGGACTGCAAGAGCGGTGCTGTCAATGGGCATGCCGATTGCACCCTCTCCGCGCGCGGGAAAAGGCGTAGTGCGCCGGTGAGTAATCGCGACCCGACGACGTTCAAGCGCGCGCCTTCGTCCCCGCCTCTTCCAACGGCCGAATCGTAGCGAATCGCGCGCCTGGCATTCCAGCGCGACTCGTCTATTCGTGACGACGGAGTGCCGCGGATCGCAGAAGCGATCCAAGGGGGGTGCATGCAAGGCCACGGGAAGAAACGCACGGGGAGCGCCGGGGCGCGTACAACGCCGCCGTCGCGCATTAGCGAAGCGATACTCCAAAGCGGCGCCGAAGCCACGCCGATGACGGGCAGCGCCGAGGCAGCCGAGCAGATGGGCGGCGGTGGCGGTATTGCGGCCATGCTTGGTGAGACAACGAGCGAAGAGAGCGGCATGCCTAACGGGTCCATGGGCAATGGTGACGGCGGCGCACCGCCCGGCATGGGCGATGGGACTGGCGGCGACGTCATGAGCGGAACGCCTCGACTGGAAGGCGGGTCCGACGATGTGCCCGTTTTAGTTGAGCTCAGGCTGGATAGCGAGAAGGACACGGCCGCGGCGATTCAGATCGCAGCCGGTTTTGCAACGAGCGGCTTCGTGATCGATACGAGCTACCAAGCGATCCCATTAACGCCGACGGCCGATGAGGCGCGTGCAGGCGCTGTCACGCCGGCGCGAACAGTCGTGGTGCGCGGAACAGTTCCCGCCGACAAAATCGCGGAGCTCGAGGCTCGCGCGGACGTGGTGAAGGTTTGGCGTGACACACCAATCGCGCCCTTCGGCACGGCTGTAGAGGAAGAGATCGAGACTGCACTCGTCTCACCGCTCACGGCGTTCGGCACGTGTCCAATCGGTACGTGTGACTGCTCTCCGACTGTACCGAAGGGGACGATCGCTGACGTCGCGACCTACCTCGGCGTAGATCAGATCTGGGGCCTCGGATATCGCGGCGACACAATCGTTGTTGGCGTCGTCGACGGCGGCATCACGGCGCAAGGACGCCCGATTAATTCGGCAGACACCAGCAATCCCACCTGGCCTAATAAGCTGATCCCTCGGGTTATCGGCGGTTGGCCGGTCGCCAACTGGGGAACGACCGGAGTCGGATGGGGGTGGCACGGCAACATGTGCTCCACCGACGTGCTGGGTATGGCGCCTAACGCGCAGGTGTACGACATCCGCATCGGCGCGGCCAGCATCATCTCAACGATCTCGAACGCCCTCGCCGGGTTCCAGTGGGCTATTGACCAGCACCGCACGAACGGTACGCCTCAGATACTCACGAATAGCTGGGGTATCTTTCAGGAGACCTGGGATCCGGTGTACGCGCGGGACGCGAACCATCCGTTCACGCGCAAGGTAGTTGAGGCACTGGACGAAGGAATCCTCGTGCTCTTCGCTGCCGGCAACTGCGGGGCGACGTGTCCGGACGGTCGCTGTGGGTCCGACACAGGTCCTGGGCACAGCATCTGGGGCGCCAACGGTCACCCCCGGGTCATGACAGTGGGTGCGGTGAGCAAGAACGAGCAGTTCATCGGCTATAGCAGCCAAGGGCCAGCCGCCCTGGATCCGAACAAGCCAGACTTCTGCTCAGTCTCTCACTTCACCGGGTTCTTCAACAGCGATAGCGGAACATCGGCAGCGACACCGATAGCCGCAGGCGTCGTCGCATTGCTTAAAGAGGCCAGTCCGGCGCTCTCGCAGGACCAAGTGAAGTCGACGCTGCGCACGACCGCAAAAGACATCGGACCGCTTGGCTTCGATCAGCACTCGGGCGCTGGGATTATCCGTCCAAGAGTCGCCTTCGGGGTTACGCAGCCGACGCCGGAGCCATCTGGCCCGGCTGTTTCCTGGGCGGCGAACCGCCTCGATGTATTCGTGCTCGGTACGAATCGCGCGACGTACCACAAATGGTGGAACGGCTCGGCGTGGGGCCCGTCGCTGACCGGGTACGAGTCGTTAGGCGGCGTTTGCAACACCGCGCCTGAGGTCATCGCGTGGGGCGCGAATCGCCTGGACGCCTTCGTGCTTGGCACCAACTCGGCGCTCTATCACAAATGGTGGAACGGGTCAGCGTGGGGGCCCTCGGTCGCGGGGTGGGAGTACCTCGGCGGCATCTGCGAATCGCCGCCGAGCGTCGCTTCCTGGGGCGCGAATCGTCTCGACATCTTCCTCTTCGGCACAGACCACGCGATGTACCACAAATGGTGGAACGGGTCTGCATGGGGACCGAGCACGACGGGTTACGAATTCATGGGCGGCGTCTGCCTAGGCCGACCCAAGGCCGTCGCGTGGGGACCGAACCGTCTCGACGCGTTTGTGCTGGGCACCAACCGCGCGCTCTATCACAAGTGGTGGAACGGATCGTCTTGGGGGCCGAGCCTAACGGGATACGAGTCGCTCGGCGGGACTTGCATCACGTCACCCGAAGTCGTCGCCTGGGGGAGCAACCGCCTCGACGTCTTCGTCTTGGGCACCAATCGCGCCCTCTACCATAAGTGGTGGAACGGATCGTCTTGGGGGCCCTCGTTAGGCGGATGGGAGTTCATGGGCGGAGTGTGCGCATCGCCGCCAACGGCGGTGTCGTGGGGGCCCAATCGGCTCGATGTGTTTGTGATCGGTACCGATTCCGCTCTTTATCACAAGTGGTGGAACGGGAGTGCATGGGGCCCATCCGTTACGGGCTGGGAGTACATGGGCGGTGTGTGCTCGAGCCCGCCGCGCGTCGTTGCCTGGGGACCTAACCGGCTCGACGTGTTCGTCACTGGGATGAACTCGCAGCTGTATCACAAGTGGTGGAACGGATCGGCGTGGGGCCCATCCGTAACGGGTTGGGAGGCGCAAGGAGGCGTCATCACGGACTTCTAACGGGTCGCGTGGACGACAGGGCGACGCCGCGCACGTCGTCCTGTCGTGCGCGGAGCACCACCGGCGACACGCTGGCGTGAAGAACTTGTTAGGCGCCGAGCCGCCGAAGGAGTATCAGATCGGGAGCCCCCGAGACGTTCCGTAAGGGCCGGCGCCTAACGCGCAAACACGCTGCGACAGCTGCGGCCCACCATTCGCTGACCAGCGGCCTCGATGCAGAGGCCGCTGGCTCGCTGGGCCTGATCTGAAGCCGCGCTCTGTCGTTGCATGGCGAACGTCGAACGCGTGTCGCTCGTGGCCAACCCCCGGCCAGGGAGCGACCGCGGATTCCACGTGAAGCGGTACGCCTGCACCGCGCCAACGCCGTCCAGGACGCGTTTGCGCGAGCCATCCGAGTTCATGATCACGGCTCGGCGGCGTCCATCTGTAAGCAACAGATCCGCGATGATCTTGGCGCCGTCGGGCGACCAATCCACCCAGCCCGACGAAAATGTCGCCGACAATCCGAGCGACGCAGTGCCGTCGCGATTTACGCGCAACGTCGCATCGGTGCCGTTAGGCTCCTTTCCGACCAGGACGAGACGCGATCCGTCCGGCGCCCAATCAAAGCTGAAGGAACTACTCGCCGGCGTCATGTTGACGAGGCGCGAGGCGACGAGATCAGCGACCCAGACATTCTGACCGCCGGCGAACCCCACGAAAGCGATGTGTGTTCCATCCGGCGACCATTGCGCTTTCTGCGCGCCATCGAGCCTAACGCGTCCTCGCAGCTGTGTGCCGTCAGGCGCGACGCTGCAGATATCCCAGAAGCGCCCGAAGCGGTTGCAGGAGAACAAGATCTCGCGGCCATCGGGCGACCACGTGGCGTCGAAGTCCTGGCCCAGCGTGTCCAGCACTGTGCGCTCGCCCGTTCCGTCCGCGTTCACAACATGCAGCGACGCACGCTCGAAAGGTCCCGTGATCGATTTCTCGCGGTAGAAGAGTACGCGCTGCCCGTCAGGGGACCAGCGCGGCGCAAGGTCGTAGTACGGGTGCGTCGTTAGGCGTGTCAGCCCGGTGCCGTCCAGTCGCACGCTGTAGACGTCCATGGACCCGGCTCGTTCCTGAGTGAAGAGCACGCGCGATCCATCCGGGGACCAGTCCTCGAGAAAATTGCGCCCGGGAAAGCTGCTCAACCGCACTTCGACGCCGTCCGGACGCAGATAGAAGACCTGCAGGCTGTCGTCCCGGTATTGGCGCGTGAACGCGACGTCGCCGTAGCACTCGACCTCGAAGGCAACGACGAGCGTGTCCCTCGGACGAACATTGACCGTGCGCTCGGTCGTGTCGGCGAAACAGTGCGGCGCGATGCCGGAGAGTCGCACTGGATAACTGCCGCTGCGCAGGTCTGCGACGATCCCCGGGGCGGTCGCGGTCGCGGAAGTCGTGCGTGTGCCGACAGCCATGGTGAAGCCGTCAGGATCGATGCCATTCCCGAGCGGACTGATCCTAACGAGAATCGCGCCGGCTGTGCTTCCAGGGTCCGATAGCGAACCCTCGGAGTCTCCGCATGCATTGAGCGCCAAGGCGAGCAAGGAAATGCGGCGCAGAGGCCGCACGATTCGACATGTCATTGGCCGACCACTTGGCCTGGCCCCATCTGGCTCAGAGAACGCAGATTGGTTGACATGAAGACAACCCTATACCCAGTGCGGGCGGCTGTCTACGCGCTGATTCTGCTACAGAGCTTTACTGCAATTGCGATGGCGCAGAGAAACTGGCCGCCAATCGCCACCTTCTCCATCCTCGGCTACGACCCCGCGACGGGTGAAGTCGGCGCAGCCGTGCAATCGCGAGTCTTCTCAGTCGGCAACGGCGTCCTGTGGGGTGAGGCCGATGCGGGGGTCGCAGCCACGCAGGCGATCGTGGACGTGAGCTACGGGCCCAAAGCGATCGCGTACTTGAAGGAGGGGCTCGCGCCTAACGCGATTGTAGGGCGCATCCTGGCCGAGGATCCCGATCCGCGGCCAAGCGACTGGACGAAAGACGGTCGCCAGTTCGCCGTGATGAACGCCAAAGGTGAGGTCGCGGTGCACACGGGACCCAAGGCGTCGACGTGGGCAGGCCACAAGGTCGGGAAGTACTGCAGCGCGCAGGGGAACATCCTCGCGGGTCCTGCCGTGGTCGAGAACATGGTGAAGGCGTTCGAGCAGACAGAGGGTCATCTCTCGCTACGTTTACTCGCCGCGCTCGAAGCGGGGCAGGCAGCGGGTGGTGACACGCGCGGGATGCAGTCGGCGGCGATGCTGATCGTCAAGAAAGACGGCGGCGTCTGGCTGCATAACGACGTCGTCCTGCGTCTTCAAGTCGACGATAATCCAGAGCCGATCAAGGAGCTCAGGCGGCTCGTCGAGAAGGCCGCCGAGCAGCGCGATCGAATGCGTCGGAGGGGCTAATGCGTCACGTCATGATCGCCGCCATTCTGAGCGTGGGCCTAACGAGTTCCGCGCTGGCACAAGCCGATACCACACCGCCGTGGATGTGGTCCACCGAGCGCGTGAAGCAGACGATTGGCATGGTGCGCGCCGGGAAGAGTCTCGCGCCCAAGCAATGGCCGGGCGGTGCGCGCGTCGCCGTGCTGCTGTCGTTCGACGTCGACAACGAAACGGTGTTCCTCGCGCCGGTCGCCCCTGGGCGGCCAAACATCGGCGGATTGTCGCAAGGCGAGTACGGTGCGCGCGTTGGCTTGAAGCGCGTGCTGGCGCTCCTCGAGAAGCAGAAGATCCCGGCGTCGTTCTTCATGCCGGCGATGAGCCTCGAGCTGCATCCGGAAATCATCCCGATGATCAAGGCCGCCGGTCACCACGAGTTCGGCGTGCACGGCTGGATTCACGAGCTAAACTCGACACTGCCGGCGGATGCCGAGCGAGATCTCGTTAGGCGTGCCGTGGCGTACTTCGAGAAGGCGCTGGGGGCCAAACCGGTGGGATATCGCGCGCCGTCGTGGAACTTCAGCCCCTCGACGCTCAGCATCATCAAGGAGCTGGGTCTCATCTACGACAGCTCACTCATGTCCGATGAGTCGCCATACGAGCTCATGGCCGACGGCCAGCCGACCGGAATCGTCGAGTTGCCGGTGGAGTGGATCAACGATGACGCGCCGCTGCTCAATCCGCGCGGCGATCGCTACGGCGCGCCGGACCAGCTGCTCAAGGTGTGGATGGACGAATTCGACAAAGCGTACGAGGAGGGAACGAACTTCGTCCTAACGATGCATCCGCACATCATCGGGCACCGTTCGCGTATCGTGCTGCTCGAGCGGCTGATTGCACACATGAAGTCCAAACCCGGTGTCTGGTTCGGCACTCACCGCGCGGCCGTTGAGTACGTGAAAGCCCAAGCCCGGATGATGTGAAAAGTTCTTCTATCGTTAAGATCAAGAGCAACACCGTTCGGATGACACGGATTCAGCGGATTAACCGGATACTGCATTTTTTGGTGTGTCTCGACTAAGCGGTTGCTGTTAATCCGTTTTATCCGTTCATCCGTGTAATCCGTATGGGTTTGCTTTTGATCTTGAGATTCGCGAACCAATGGCGTGGCTGGCAGTGCGCATCATGAGCCGCGTCGCAGCGAGCGCGATGCTGGCTTTGACGGTCGGAGCGCAACAACCCGCGCGCTTCGACGCCGAGTGTTCACCGACCACGCCGCTGTTTTCGTCGCCCTACTGCGCGGAGCTCGTGGCCATCCCCGATCTGCCAAACGCGCGCGGCGTCATGCAGCTCACGCCAATCGTGTCGCCGTTCGGCATCGCCGTCGATTCGGCGGGGCGTCAGCGACAGCGCCTAACGCTTGTCATCGAGGGTCTCCCAAGTCCCGCTAGCCTGGGCCCCTACACCACATATGTCGCGTGGGCCTACTCACTCTCGATGGACCAGGAGCACCGGCTCGGTGTCGTACATACCGGGCGAGTACAACTCGGCGAGATGCCAACGTCGCTCGTACAGTTTCGCGTGCTCGTGAGCGCGGAGCGCGATGGCCGCGTCGCGTCGAGGGGGAGGGGAGGGAAGCTCGTCATGCGCGCTACGTCGCCGAGTGCGCTCCTGCTCGCTCATCGCGACGTCATGACGCCGTTCATGGTGGGCGGCTCAGGAACGATGGAGCACGGCGAGCACTCGGCCCACTGGCCCAAGCCGGCGCCCGATCCGCGCATCACGCCGACACCAGGGATGGCCGGAATGGCACCGGCCGTCGCTCCACTGTTGCCTTCGGCGCCGCCGACGAGCTCGGCCAAGCCGCGGGAAATCGTTAGGCTCTCGTCCGGCGACACGCTCACTCTCGAGGCATCCATCGTCGCGAAGAACGTCGCCGGAAAACGCTTCCTCATGTACGGATACAACGGCCAGATCCCTGGTCCGCTCATCGCGGTCACGAAGAACGCACAGATCGTGGTGCGCTTCATCAACGGCATCGATCAACCGTCGACGATCCACTGGCACGGTGTGCGGCTCGAGAATCGTTTCGACGGCACCGCACATGTGACGCAAGAGCCTGTTGCGGCAGGTGACACCTTCACGTATCGCGTCCGCTTTCCGGACGCCGGCGTGTACTGGTACCACCCGCACGTGCGCGAGGACATCCAGCAAGACCTGGGACTCTACGGCAACATCCTCGTGCGCGCGGCGCGTCCCAACGTTCATCGCGAGGAAGTGCTCGCGCTGGACGATCTCACGCTGGACTCGACCGGGGCGCAGCTCCCGTATGGATCCGACGCCCCGACCCACGCGCTCATGGGCCGCTTCGGCAGCCTGCTGCTCGTGAACGGTGAGCCATCGTACGCGTTAGGCGTGCGCCGCGGCGAGGTCGTGCGTTTCTATCTCACCAACGTCGCCAACGCTCGGCTGCTCAATCTCACGTTCCATGGCGCGCAGGTGAAACTCATCGGCAGCGACATGGGCAACTTCGAGCGCGAGAGCTGGACCACACACGTGACAATCGCGCCGGCGGAGCGCTACATCGTCGACGCGCGCTTTTCGACTCCGGGACGCCACGCCATCGTCAATCACGTGCAATGGCTGGACCACGCGCGCGGCATCTATAGAGACGTCGCCGATACGTTAGGCTTTGTCCAAGTCTCCGATGCGCCGGCGCCGGCGCTCAGCGGCGCGCGTTACGACGAGCTGCGCCGCGACCAAAACGTCTCACGCGAAATGGCTACGCTCAGGCGCTACGTCGCGCGTCCCCCGGACCGTACGCTGACGCTCGGGCTCAAGCTCAAGGACGTGCCCCCATCGATGCTCGCCATGCTCGCCGGCATGTCGGTTCCGGTGGATTGGAACGACGGCATGCCACAGATGCACTGGGCGCTCACTGGCCGCGAGGTGACATGGACGATCAGCGACGAACGCGGCCGCGAGAACATGGCGATCGACTGGCGCTTCAAGCGGGGACAGGTCTTGAAACTGCGAATCAAGAATCGGTTCGATGTCGCGCACGCGATGGCGCATCCGATGCACTTGCACGGCCAACGCTTCGTCGTCCTCGCGCGCAACGGGATACCTAACGAGACCCTCGGCTGGAAGGATACCGCTGTGCTCCCTGCCGGCGAGACGATGGACCTGCTCGTCGAGCTGACGAATCCGGGCCGCTGGATGCTCCATTGCCACATCGCCGAGCATCTGGGCACAGGCATGATGACTGTCTTTGCCGTGGACCCCTGACGGCCGCTACCGGCGCTACCGGGGTCAGACTCCGTCGTGCGTGTTTGCGACGCGTTTACTGAATTACACGACAAGCACCG
>CBQVAZ010000110.1:0-9398 GCA_967720205.1 uncultured Gemmatimonadaceae bacterium
GCGCATCGCCGCCGCGCGAGCGAACGTCGCGGCAGCGCGAGCTCAGGTCGAAGCTGCGCGCGCGACTGCGACGGATTTGATTCTCCTCGCGCCGTCGGATGGTGTAGTCCTGGGACGCTACGCCGAGCCAGGCGAGCTGCTCGCCGCTGGCATACCCATTGTCTCGTTAGGCGATCCCTCACGACTCTGGGTGCGCGTCTACGTGGGCCCGACCGTTCTCACCGGTCTGCGCGTGGGCCAGCCTGTGCGCGCCACGATCGACGGCGTCCCTGGCAAAGAGTTCAGCGGCAACATCGTGCAGATCGCCACGCGCGCGGAGTTCACGCCGCGCGTCGCGCTGACAGAGCAGGAGCGGGCGGACCTGCTCTTCGGTGTGAAGATCGCGCTGGAAGACAAGACCGGCGCGCTCAAGGCCGGACTCCCCGTGCGCGTGCATTTCAGCGCGGAGAACGGACCATGACGGACTTCGCCGTTGAAACGCATGGCCTGCGAAAAGTCTTCGGTCCGATCGTCGCGCTCGAGGGGCTCGACCTAACGATTGAGCGCGGCGAGGTGTTCGGCCTTCTAGGACCCAATGGCTCCGGCAAAACGACGACGATCCGCATGCTCACCGGGCTCATGACACCCACGGCCGGAAGCGCGACTGTCGTGGGCTACGACGTCGCGCGCCAAGCCGAGCTGCTGCGCCGCCGCATCGGCTACATGTCGCAGAAGTACGGTCTGTACGACGACCTCACCGTCGTCGAAAACGTGACATTCTATGCGGGCCTGTACGGCCTAACGAATCCCGAACGCAAGGATCGTGTTCGCGATCAGCTCTCTGCGTTTCAGCTCGCCGCCCGGGCGCAGCAACTCGCCGGCACCCTGAGCGGCGGTTGGAAACAGCGCCTGGCGTTAGCCTGCGCGACGACGCACCGGCCCGACATGATCTTCCTGGACGAACCCACCGCCGGTGTGGATCCCGCCTCTCGCCGTCTCTTCTGGGAGCGCATTTACGCGCTTTCGGAAGGCGGTACGACGATCCTCGTCACGACGCACTACATGGACGAAGCCGAGCGTTGCGAGCGGCTGGCGTTCCTCTCGCGCGGCCATCTCATTGCGTTAGGCACGCCCGCCGACATCACTGCGCGCTTCGGCACCAAGTCGATCGAAGACGTCTTCATCAAGCTGCAGGAGCAGGACGAGTCGGAGGCCGCATGAATCTCTTCACGCGTATGCGCAGCTCGCTCGTTTGGCCGATGCTCTGGAAAGAATTCATCCAGATGCGCCGCGATCGCCTAACGCTCGGGATGATGGTCCTGATCCCCGCGATCCAGCTGATGCTCTTCGGTTTCGCGATCCGCACGGAAGTGCGCAACCTGCCCACTGTCGTGGTCGACGAGGCCAACACCGCGCAGAGTCGCGCGCTCGCGCAACGGCTCTTCAACACGGGGAATCTCAAGCTCGCCGGAACGGCGCCTGACCGCGCGGCGGCGACGTTCGCGATCGAGCGCGGCAGTGCGCGCGCCGCACTGCTCATCCCCCCAACCTTCACGGCGGATCTCAAGCGCCAGCGCACAGCGACCGCCCAGTTGCTGATCGACGCCGCCGATCCGATGGCATCGTCAGCAGCCATCTCCAGTGCAGTGATCGCGTCACAGATCGGGGCCGATGCCGGCGCGTCCCGCGTCGTCGCGGTGCGTCCGCTCGACGTCCGCGTTAGGCCGCTCTACAACCCGGCGCTGCGAAGTCCCATTTACATCGTCCCCGGAATCATCGGAATACTCCTCACCCTCACAATGTCGATGATCACGAGCATGGCCATCGTGCGTGAGCGGGAGCGCGGTACACTGGAGCAGCTGGTCGTTACGCCCATTCCACGCATCGGTTTGATGCTCGGCAAGATCGTCCCGTTCGCGATCGTGGGGTATGTGCAGATGACCGTGGTGCTCTTGTTAGGCCACTTCGTCTTCGACGTCCCCCTGCGTGGCAGTCTCCTGTTGCTCTATGCTGTCACGTTGTTCTTCATCACTGCGAGCCTGGGGCTAGGTCTCCTCATTTCGACGCTCGTGCGCACGCAAGTGCAGGCGATGCAGCTGTCGTTCTTCCTGATCATGCCGACGATTCTGCTCTCCGGCTTCATGTTTCCGCGCGACGCGATGCCGGAGTTCGCCAAATGGCTCGGCGCCGCCTTCCCGATCACGTACTTCCTCGAGGTCGTGCGCGGCATACTGCTCAAAGGCGCAGGGTTCACGGCGATCTGGCCCGAAGTGTTAGCGCTCGCTCTCTTCGCGGTCGCGCTGATATCGCTGAGCGCCGTGCGATTCCAGAAGTCCGTCGAATAGCGCGATCAATTGCCTAACGGTCTTGCCAGATCGCGCATAAGCCGCAGCAGTCCAATGCTGATCGACACGCGGTTCATGTCGCGGACAGTCGTGCGGCGCAGCTCCAGCGCCAGGGCTCGACTGCCGCTCCGCCCAAGTCTCACACGCACACCTATTCCGGCGTGCGCGCCGAAATTGTTCGTGTTGTAGCGGCGGTCCAGAATTGTGCTTCCGAAGCTGCTCGCCATCGCGTGCACCGAGACTCCGCCAGACAAAAACGGAATGACGCGCCGGGAGGCCGGACGCAGCAGCTGCAGGGCGACGATCGACCCGGTCAGATCGTAGATGTGCCCGGCATATGTCGCATCCTCGAGCTCCACGAATTCGGCTAAATCGCCGCGCAGGTAAGTCGATTCGAGTTGGAAGCGCGTGAGGGGACTTTGGAAGTGGCCGAGGTCCAGCTCCACGCCGACGAGTTGAGCACCGCCGGCACGCTGGAGCTCGGCGCCTCCGACTTTGAAGCCCAACGCGCCCGACGCCGCTATGCCCCGTTCCGGCGTCGAGTCCGTGACCGTCGATTGCTGCGACGACAGTCGCGCGGGCAACGCCCCGCAAAGGATTGCGAGTCCAACAAGTGGCGCGCGCCACGAGCGACGAATCCCGAGAGGCACGGCCAATAATAGGCGCGAGGCGACTTGGAGATGGGGCTCCAGCATGAACAATGGCCGGGTTAGGCGTGTCAAATCATTAGGAACCGGCCACTGGGCCCAGGGGTTGCGTTTAGGTATGGGTGTCGGTCGTAAGGCCAATGGACGATAAAACAGCGATGCAACGAGCCAGCAAGATCTGGGTCCGTGACGTGGTCGCCGCCGTGGCGTTAGGCATGGCGATCGCGGCCGTTGCGGCAATCGGTCATGCGCCTCGATCCGCTGCCGTCAGTCCAGCCGCGAACACGTCGCTGTCGGTCGGGGCGCAGTATCTCGCCGAGCTGCGAACTCGTTTCCACCGTCCATTTGGCGAATCGCGATCGACTTCGACGCTTCGGGCGGACGCCCTTCAGGCACTGTACCTCGCGCGTGTGGAGAGTGGCCTTGGGAGTCCTTTCTACGCGATCGAGGCAGCGCTTCGAGATCCCTGGCTACCGGATTCCGTCCGGGTGAAGCTTGCGGGCGCGATGCTCACCAGCGCGCTGACAATCGCGCCAACGGCTGTCGGTGATTACGCGCTCAACCGACAGGACGCGGCGCTGGTAGATAGCGTCGTCCGCTCATACTCGGAACCACGCCAAGGCGAGGAGGTTGTGCGCATCGCCTTCGAGCTCGCGGCGGCATCAGGGGCTGTGACCCGTTCCGAAGCTGCGGCGGCAGCGGACGTTGCAGCGATAGCGCGCGATGCGGTTTACGCGCGTCGCGACGTCGCTCGTCTCGTGACCGCGGCGTACAACGGGGGACTTGCCCCGCATGAGCTTCTTCCGCTGTGGCGCGAAGAGCGACGCTTCGATGTCGAGCGGCCGATCGTTTATCCGATCGACTGGGCCTCTTCGCGCGAGCTTGTGGCGGGCGCGTCGTGGTTGTTCAACGTACTGGACGCGCGTGCCGGCAAAGTCGCCGACACGACAGAGGACTCGACGCCGCCCAGCGTGCTGGTTGGCGATTTCGCTGTGCGTCATAACGCCCGCCAGGTTGCGCGCGATCGCAATGCGCCGCCGTCGCCGGCGATTGCACAGATAACGCCGCCGCTTTCGACCACGCATCTCACTCCATCGGCGACGAATGAAGAGGAGCTCGCGGCCGTCTGGCTGAGCCTAACGAGCTTGCAACAAAATGAGCGCACGAGTTGGGCGCGGGCCATCGCGGCTTCCGCCGTCAGGCTCCGCACCAACGCGCAGCAGCGTGTCTGGTTCGCCGGTGACCATGCGCCGAAAGCGACCGAAGTGCTGCAGCGCCATGGGCTCAGCATGATCACATTCGCCTCATCGATCAGGCCATCGTGGCGCGACTACGCGCTGCTGTCGCTGGACCGTGCCCTCGTGGACGCCCGGCGCGTGTTGCCAGACCTCGACTTGCGCGGACTGCGCATTCACGTCGGGATGAAGGCCGAGTGGCCGGCTCGCGCAATGGCGCTGCACGACCCGGAATCGCGCACGATCTATTTCCCACTCGGCACGGCGCCTGGCGTCCTGGCGCACGAGCTGGGTCACGACCTCGATTGGCAGGTCGCGCGGACCGTTTTTGGTGAGCAGGGGATCTATGCGACGGACGGTACCGCCCGTCGCGCATCGCCGATTCTCGCCGCGCCTGTCGAACGGCTGACGAGTGCATCGGCGCTGTCCGCGCTGGCGCCGACGCGCCACACGCTGAACGCGCGCCCGACTGAGATTCTCGCGCGTCACGTCGATTGGATCATGGCGGCGGCGCTAGCTAACATGGGTCGCAGCAACGGCTTCCTGTCTACCGTGCAGGACGTCGGCGACGCGTTAGGCAACACGTCGCCACCGGAACATGCACAGATCGACGCGGCCGTGAGCGTGTTGGCCAGCGCCACCAAAGTGCCGCACCGCACTGTCGTTTCGGTGCATCGGGGGGCCGCCCGCGATCCGCTCGTGCGCGACGTCGTGGCGAGGGCGCTGTCTGTGAATTTGCGCATGCCGTGGCATCGATGGGCGGTCTCCGCCGTGGACGTGCTAGGCAATGCCCCAGCGACGTTCCGCCTCTCCGCGGATCCTCGTTTCGCGCGCTCCTGCGTCGCCGTCTCTGCGCGTGCGGCCGGCGAGCCGGATTGGATTGGCGAGGTGAACTCGATCGTTGCCGAGGCACGCACGCGCGACGTGATCCGGCGTCTGCAGCAGTTCACGCCGCGGCGGCCGTTAGCGCGTGATCCCGCTGGGCGCGGCGGTCTCGCAACCGGGCCTGTCGATCCAGCGCTTCGCGCCCGCGCGACAGCGGCGCTCCGTCGAGAGATCGAGTGGCAGCTAGCCACGGATATGAGCGCGCCGCTTGTACTGGCTACTCAGGCGGGCGGCTCGGTTCGATGCGAATCTCGTTAGGATCGACGTTTAGTCCGTGCGGGCGTTGGATGATCACCCGCGTCGGATAGGCCAGCCGCACTCCCTCGAGGTCGAAGCGCCGCATGAGCGCCAGATACACGGCCTGCTTCAGGTCCATGCCGACGTTGGCGTCAGGATCCAGGGAGTAGAAGACGTACTCGTACTCGAGTGACGATTCGGCGAGCTTGGTGAGGTGCGCGCGGTCGAAGCGTACGTTAGGCTGCGCCAGGATCGCCTCGCGGATCATCGCCGGAATGCGTGCGACCGTGGCCTGCGGAGTCTCGTACGAGACTGCGATCGTCGTCACCAGTCGCCGTTCGCGCATTCGCGAGTAGTTGTGCAGCCGTGCCCGGAGAAGCTCCGCGTTGGAGTAGACGACCTCCTCGCCCTGTAGCGCGCGGACTCGAGTGGTTTTGAGACCGATGCGTTCCACGGTCCCCACCTGGCCTGCGACGTCGATGGTTTCGCCAACGAGAAACGGCTTGTCTACGACGATCGAAAGCGCCGCGAAGAGGTCGCCGAGGATGTTTTGGACGGCGAGGGCGATCGCAATGCCAGTGATTCCGAGCCCGGCGACCAGCGCGGTGACGTCGTAGCCAAAGGCGTTGAGCGTCGCAACCAGTACGAACGACCAGATGACCGCCTGAGCGAGGAATCCGACGGCGAAGACCGCAGTTCGACTCGCGGCTTCCGAATGGCGTCGCAGGTATCCGGTCGTGACGGCGCGGACTCCGGTTGCCGCCCAGAACCCGACCTGCAAAGCGACGGCGACGATTGTGACCGCGCGCATCGCCTTCACGGCGCCATCGGGCAGCGTCAGCGCCGATGTCGCTGCATAGAGCGCGATTATGACGATGAAAAGGAGATTCGTCGCGCCGAAGACAGCCACGAACGCGTCGTCGACGTGCGTCGCGGTTCGCTTTGCGATCGTCGCGAGCCTTCTGGTGAGCAGGAGCCTGAGCCCGAGCAGCACGCCAGCGATCGCGACGAAGAGTGCCGCGGCTGTGATCCAAGCCCTCGGCGAGTTCGCGTTTATGATCGCAAGGATTCGGTCAAGGAAATCCATAGAGCGGTCAGTACCCTAGAAAGTTGCTTGACAGGTAAGGGATCGCCCCGAACATTCTGTACACAATTCAACATCCAAAAGTCGGGTCGCTTCTACCGGCGACTAATTACGCGCGCTTTACCTCGGGAAGTGCGGGATAGATGTCCGCCGCACGACCCCGTGCGGAAGACCCTCGGGAAACTCGTTGCAAGGACACTCGTGTCCAGGTTCGCATTGGCGGCAGCAGTGTCCTGGCAATTGACTAGGTCGAAAATCTGAGGTCTGCGGTGAACGATTGGATTTTTCGTCGGCTTACTTGGCCAGATCCGGGCTATGTGAGCAGGCGCGCCTTTGTACGGGCCGTGGGTGCAGTAGCCGGGTCAGCCGCGTTAGGTAGCGTGGCTGGCGCATGTGGGGCGGGCGACGCCTCGGGGCCAGAGGAGCCGCCACCGCCGGCGCTGGGAGCTATTCGGGGGATCGTGACGGACCTGCAAGGCGTTCCGCAGTCCTCGTTAGGTCGACTTTATCTCATGCGCCAGACCGGGCAACAGACAGGCCGCGTCGCCGACGTCAACGCCGAAGGGCGCTTCACCTTCGACAGCGTCGAGCCGCGCGACTACAAGGTCCGCTTTCATGCCGCCGCGCGCGCTTTTGTGCCCGACTCAATCGTGCATCCGATTCCGGTAACCGTGGAGTCGGGAAAGACGGCGGAGATCCAGGTCAGAGTCCAGCTTGGCGTCGAAAACGAGATGGAAGTCGAGATTTACGCCGGCGACGACTTCTTCCAGCTGCAACCCGACGGCCCGGAGAACGGGATCACGACTGTGAAGCTTGGAACGACGGTCTGCTGGTACAACGTCGGCACGCAGCCGCACTCGATCACCGGCGGGCCGTGGAGAGATTCGGGCGATCTCAATCGCGCGCAGAACTTCATCTGGGTCGCAAATCAGGTCGGACTCTACCCCTATCGCTGTCGCTATCACACCCCGCATATGGCAGCGACCCTCGAGGTCGTTGCGTAACTCATGGCCAATCCCCTTATGACCATCCCTTTGTCAGCGCAGCCGTTGTTCAACTCTATCTGTAACCCCCAGGGAGGCAGCATGTACGCGACTCGTTCACCAGGGCAGCTCTTCCGCCCGCGTGCCCGATCGGTTTTCGCCACCGCCGCGCTTCTGTTGTTAGGCGCGACGGCACAGGCGCAATCCGGCGTGATCGCGGGAACCGTATCTGACGCGAGTGGTCGCGGACTGTCGGCAGTCCGCCTCCAGGTCGTCGGCAGCCAGACGCTCGCGGCTGGGACCGACGATCGCGGCAGGTATGTGATGCGAAACGTGCCGCCGGGAGCGCAGGTCGTGCGCGCCACGCGCCTCGGCTACCGGCCCGCGACACAGACAGTCACTGTACAAAACAATGACACGGCACGCGTCAACTTCACGTTAGGCGAGAGCGCCGTCGAGCTCAGCCAGGTCGTCGTGACGGGAACGGGCGGCGCCGTCGAGAAGCGGCAGGTCGGCGCGTCGATCGGTCAGGTGGATGCGGCGAAACTGACCGAGTCGATGGCGGTCCCGAACGTGGGGAACATGCTTTCATCGAAGGTCACCGGCCTCCGCTCGACTACCGTCGGTGGAGGCGTGGGAACGGGCCAGGACATTCGAATTCGCGGCACGGCGTCGCTCTCTCTGAGCCAGCGTCCCGCGGTGTACGTGGACGGTGTGCGCGTCGACACGCGCGCCACCGAGTGGTTCAATAGCGGCGCGTGCTGCTCGTTCGGCGGTGGCGCGTCGACGGATCGCTTGGGTGATATCAACCCGAACGACATTGAGCGGGTCGAGGTGCTCAAGGGTGCCGCAGCGGCGACGCTTTACGGTTCGGAGGCGACGAACGGCGTCATCCAGATCTTCACCAAGCGCGGTCGCACCGGCGAGCGCGTCACGGAATGGAACCTCGGTGTCTCGACGGGCTTCTCGGAGCTGCGTCACAACCTCGAGACGACGCAGTTCCCGCGCTTCGTCGGTATTCCTGCATTCGGCGGCGATGGAACGCGCGCCTTAGATGCCAACGAGACGATGATCGAAAAGGGGCCGTATTACGGCGTGGACCTCAGTGCCTCGGGCGGAACGCAACGCAGCACCTATTTCGCTTCCTCGCAGTTCAGCAAGGAAGTCGGATCGATTAAGCCGAACGACCAGGTGAAAGGAACGCTGCGACTGAACCTTTCGTTCGCACCTAACGACAAGTGGACGATCGAGACGCGCTCGGCATACGTGCGCGATCGCATCAACGAGATCCAGGCAGGGAACAACTGGACCGCTCTCCTCGGCAACGCCATCAACGGCAACCCGCGCTCGGCAACGAAGGTGCGACCCTATGGCGAGGCATGGGTTCCGGTCGCCGACATCAAGGCGATGACCACGCAGTCCGACGTGGATCGCTGGACGGGCGGCCTAACGCTGAATTATGCGTTCCGTTCGAATTTCACGCAGCGCTTCACCGTCGGCGTGGATGCCGTCAACGACCACAAGGATCGCTTCTTCCCGTACGCCGGCAACTATGGCCCGGCAGGCGTCACGCTGGGGCAGAAGAATCTGGGACTGCGCAACTACAAGACGTATACGGTCGACTACCTGGCGCAGTACACCTTCAAGTTGTTAGGCATCGATCACAGTCTCTCCGCTGGAGGCCAGGGCTTCTCGGAGGTCGAGAGCCTCCTCTACGGAATCGGCAATACGTTCGCCGGTCCGGGCGTGAACTCGATCAGCTCAGCCGCTACGACGTCGTCGCGGGAGGAGTACACGAAGACTGTCAACCTCGGATTGCTGGCGCAGAATCGAATGTCATTCAGAGACCAGCTCTTCATGACGGTCGGTATCCGCGTCGACGGCAACAGCGCCTTCGGAAAGGACTATGGCTACAAGAAGTATCCGAAGGTCGACCTGTCGTACGACATGATGAAGGGCGGTTACCTGCCTAACTGGATCACCGCTGCGCGCGTGCGTGCCGC
>CBQVAZ010000111.1:0-9392 GCA_967720205.1 uncultured Gemmatimonadaceae bacterium
ACGAGAAGGACGCCGGTGTAGCCGCCGAAAAAGAGCGCGAAGAGCATCCCGATCAGCGACCAGGCGAGCTTGATCGCGTGCGGTCGTGCCCGGCCCCAGGCGACAAGCCGGATGGCACGCTCGCTCGTTAGGCGTCCGCTGTCGACGAGCGCGGCGAGGAAGGCGACGCCGCCGAAGATCGAAAAGATCATGAGCACCCAGGAGCCGAGCGACATCGGCGCCCAGTACTTTAGCATCGGGAGTGGAATGCGCTCGGATTGAATGAGCATGTGCCAGAAGCGCAGCGGCTTGCCGAGGTCCACAGTCAAGAGAAAGCCGCACACCAGTACGAGCGGGAACGTGGCCAGATAGCACAAGCGCGTGACTGGTCGGTCGCGCAGGTCGCCGCCGAGCAGCGCGAGCGTGCCGATGAAGTATAGGCCAGCGGCGAGCCCGCCGATGAAGAAATACAGGATGATGAACCAACCCCAATGCGGTGCGTTAGGCATCCGAGGGTTCGTTCGCTGGCGGCTCGGAAGCTGGTGCGGTCGACTCGGCGGCGGCGATTTCGTCCATGCGATGCTTGCGGAAGGCGGCGATGCCAGTCACGGCAACCGCGGCCGCAGCTACGGTGCTGACTGCAAACCCTTCGGCAACGTTCGCCGACGCCATTTGTGGATTCTCGGGAAGGCCATAGACGTTAGGCTTGTCCACGAGCACGTAGAATGAATTGAGCCCGCCAAGTATGTCTTCTTTGCCATAGACGTAGGCGTCGATGCCTTGAGCGCGGAGGTTGGCGACGCGCTGATCGGCGTACGTCATCAGCTCATCGACGTCGCCGAAGCGAATCGAATCGGTGGGACAGGCCTGCGCGCACGCGGGTTCCTGTCCGTGCTGCAGTCGATCGTAGCACAGCGTGCACTTGTGCGCCTTTCCATCGGGTCCTGTGTCCACGACACCGAAAGGGCAGGCGCTCACACATGCCCGGCAGCCGTTGCAAACATCTTGTTGAATGAAAACGGAATCGAACTCGGTCCGGATGATCGCGCCGGTGGGGCAGACCTCGAGACACGGCGCCTGCACGCAGTGCTTGCAGGTGTCCGACATCATCAACCAACGCGAGCCCTTGAGGAATCCATCTTGCTGGCGATCGTCGGGGAACTGCTCGATGAATTTGACGTGGCGCCAGTTGAGCGCCGAGAGGCGACCCGTGTTGTCGTATGAATCACCCGTTAGGTCTCGCTTCCCCCCATCCTCGGCGGGGATGTTGTTCCACTGATGGCAGGCGACCTGACAGGCCTTGCAGCCGATGCAGGCTGTCGTGTCAGTGTAGAAGCCCTTAGCCATAGGTCAGAGGTCTGAGGTCAGAGGTCAGAGCAAGCAGGCCAGAGAGAGTTCGCTCTGACCTTTGACCTCTGACCTCTGACCTAACGTTAGGCATGATACACCCCATCCGGTTGATCCATCGGGGCATACATGATCTGCTCGATGGATTCGGCACGCATTGCTAAGTCAATGCCCGCATCTATCTGCGCTTCGGCGGCCTGGCGCTCGCGACGCCCAACGTGCGGCAGCGGCGTGGGAGCATCCGTCAGACGTTGCCTAACGGCGATCGAACGGCGGCCGGGATCAACCTGGCACATGAATGCCTTTGCTTCGTGGATTGAGACGTTCGGGTCGCCGACCAGGGCGGAGAGCGTATTCACAACCTCGCCCGTCACGATCCCGCGATACCCCCAGTGCCACGGCATGCCGACCTGATGCACGACACGTCCTTGAATGTCAAACGGTCGCATGCGCCTGGTGACGAGCGCTTTACACTCGATCGCGCCGCGAGGCGTGGAAACGGTTACCCAGCTGGCATTTTCGATGCCTCGTTCGCGCGCCAACTCGGGAGAGATCTCGACGAAGAGCTCGGGCTGCAGCTCGGCGAGCCACGGTACCCAGCGGCTCATCACTCCCGTTAGGTGATGTTCCGTTAGGCGGTACGTCGAGATCACGATCGGGAAGTCCGGATTTCCCGGATCGATGTACTTGTTCCCGACGACGTTGAACGTCTTCGCGACGGGGTTTCTGCGCTGTGGGTAGAGCGGATTGTCGATGGGGCCTTCCCACGGCTCGTAGTGAGTAGGGAGCGGGCCATCCGTGAGACCGCTCGGCGCGAAAAGCCACGCTTTGCCGTCCGGCTTCATGATGAATGGGGCGTCGCCATCGTGCGCGTCGACGCCGCCCTTGGACCACACGCCGCGCGCGTTAGGCGGTTTCGTCGCGGGGAAGTCGGGGACGTCGTAGCCGACCCATTTGCGCTGGGCGTCATCCCACCAGACGTATTTCTTGCGCTCGGACCACGGGCGTCCGGCGGGATCCGCACTCGCGCGGTTGTAGAGGATGTGGCGATTGGCGGGCCAGGCGAAGCCCCAGCCTTGCGAGACCCAGTCGTCGCCGACGCGGGCGGCGGCTTTGTTGACGCCCTCCTGGGGATACACGCCGGTGTAGATCCAGGCGCCGGATATTGTCGAGCCGTCGTCTTTGAGATCGGCGAAGGATTTGACAGGGACGCCGTCGCCGACCGTGTAGCCGTTGATCTCTTTGAGGATGGAGACGGCGCGGGCTTCGCCGTGTTCGTCTTCCTCGAAGTTCCAGGTGAGCGAGAGGAATGGATCGGTAGAGGGCGCAACGGATTGGTTAGGTGCCGCGGTGGAATCGGCATTATCTCCCCGGCGGGGGGGCCCCCCCGCCACCGGCGCGCCGTACAACGCTTTCAGTCGCTTCGCCAACTGATGTGTGAACCAGATGTCGCTGCGACAATCCTCCTGCGGCATCACGCCGCGCTCGTGCCACTGCACCAGCCGCTGCGTGTTCGTAAACGATCCGTCCATCTCCGGCACCGTCGCCGCCGGCAAAAAGAACACCTCCGTCTTGATCTCGTTAGGTGCGCTCACATCCGGCGCGCGCCAGAACTCAGCCGTCTCCGTCAAAAAGATGTCGCGCACCACGAGCCAATCGAGCTTGGCGAGCCCGGCTCGCTGATACACGGCGTTCTGCCCTCCCACGGCTGGATTCTGGCCTAACGCCATGAATCCCTTGATCACACCCTCGTGCATTGCCGTGAACATCGGCATGTGCGAGTGATCGCCCACGCTCTTGGGCAACAGCTGATAGCCCCATTCGTTATCCGGCCTCGCGGCGTCCCCGTACCACGCCTTGAGAAATGACACCGTGTACTTGCGACCGTTGGCCCACCAACCGGTCGTCGGCATCTCGCGCGCGAGATAACCATCCAGCGTGTCATGCTCGCGCAACTGCCCACTCGGCGCTGGTAAGTATCCCGGGAGCAGGTTGTAGAGCGTGGCGATATCGGTCGACCCTTGAATCGTCGCATGACCGCGCAGCGCCATGATGCCGCCGCCGGGCCGTCCGATGTTGCCTAACAACGCCTGCACGATGCCGGCCGTGCGGATGTACTGCACGCCGACCGTGTGCTGCGTCCAACCCACGGCGTAGGCGAACGCCGACGTCCGCTCACGACCGGAATTCTCGACGAGGGCTCGCGCGACGGCGAGGAAGTGATCGCGCGTGCAGCCGCAGATCTGTGAGACCATCTCCGGTGTGTACCGCGCGTAGTGACGCTTGAGGATCTGGAAGACGCAGCGCGGGTGCTGCAGCGTCGGATCCGTGCGCGGCGGCGTTACGCGGAGATCAATGCCCGGCTGTCCTTCCTTGCCATGTGGCTCATTCGCCCCTTTTGCCATGCCGCGCTGCTCGCCCGTGCGGCGAGTTCCCTCGTAAGCCCAGCTTCCTGTCTCGTACTTTCGAGTATCCGTATTGAGCCCGGAGAAGACACCCGCCAGATCTTCCGTATCCTTGAAGTCCTCACTGATGATCGTCGCGGCGTTCGTGTAGGCGACGACGTACTCCTTGAACCACGCGTCGTTCTCGATGATGTAGTTGACCAGCCCACCCAAGAACGCGATGTCAGAGCCGGAGCGGATCGCGACGTGGAGATCCGCCATCGCGCTCGTGCGCGTAAAGCGCGGATCGATATGTATGATCTTGGCGCCGCGATCCTTCGCCTTCATCACCCAGCGAAAACCCACCGGGTGACATTCGGCGAAGTTCGATCCCATGATCACGATGCAGTCCGAGTTCTGCAGATCCTGCTGGAACGTCGTCGCACCGCCTCGTCCAAACGTGACCCCCAGACCGGGGACCGTGGACGAGTGTCATATCCGCGCCTGGTTCTCGATGAAAACGCCGCCGAGTCCGCGCCAGAGTTTGGCCTGGACGTAGTTCCACTCGTTGTCCATCGTGGCGCCGCCTAACGAGGCGATGCCGAGCGTGTGGTTGACGACGACTTCGCGGTCGCCGATCGGCATCGTGCGGCGGTACGTGGCGTCGCGAGTCGCTTTCACTCGCTGCGCGATCAACTCCATTGCGCGCTCGAGCTCTATCGCCTCCCACGCGGTGCCTCCGGGGCGCCGGTACAACGCTTTCTTCTGTCGCTCAGGATTTACGGTGAGTTGGAAGCTCGCCGCGCCCTTGGGGCAGAGGTTGCCCCGATTGATTGGTGAATCGGGATTCCCTTCGACATTCACGAGCTCGCCGTCGCGCACGTGCAGAAGCAGCCCACACCCGACGGCGCAATACGGACAGACCGACGGAACGACTTTCGTCTCGCGAATCTTCCAGGCCTGCGGCACGGTCGCGGCGCGCACTGTGTCCTGATCCGCACCGAAGGCGGCGAGCGCACTCAGCGCCGAGCCGCTGCCTGCCAAGCCGGATCGATTGAAGAACTCACGACGCGTAATAGTCATTGTCGAGTTCGATCGGCGAGAGCAGTTCGCAGGGGCCCCGTATTACGCTGCGTGCCGATGCTCGCTCGCGCAAGCGATTTCTGTGTTCAGACGCCTACCATCGCCTCCGCTTCCATTTCAACAAGAAACTCGTCGCCCACGAGTCCGCCTTGAATGAGTGTGTTCGCAGGCATGATGCGCGCAAACCGTTCACCATGCGCGCGCGCCACCGCTTCCCAGTGAGTCAGGTCGCGAACAAAGAGCCGCGTGCGCACAACATCGTCTAGCCGCCCACCGAGCGAACGGAGTGCGCCGGCGATCTTGTCGATGACGAAATGCGTTTGCGCCACGGGATCACCTGGCGAGATCGCGGTTCCGCGATGAGCGGCCGTCGTGCCTGAAACGACGATGCGATTGCCGACGCGAACCGCGCGGCCGAAGCCGGCAAGCGTCTCCCATGAAGTCCCGCTCATCGCGACGAGGCGCCCGTCGATGCCGGTCTGTACGTCGAACGGCGCTGCAAACTCGGTAACGTGGTGGCTCAAGTCTCCCGATGCGGTGAGGTAAGGAGGCTGCCGGTACTCGTCGCCACAGTCTCCCGGAATGGCGGTTAGAGCGCTGACCGCTTCAGCGATCGTAGAGAGATCGCTGGCATCGAGCGTGAGCTGGAAGACGCGCAGATTCTCGGCGACGTGTTCGCTTTTGCCGAGGCGCGCGCCCACGATGATTCCGGACACGGCAGGCTGATCGAGCACATAACGACACGCCACGTTAGGTATGGACGCGTCATGCCGCGCGGCGACGGCGTGCAGCGCGCGGAGCACGCCCTGAAAAGCCTTCCACCCACCCGCGGCGCGAATGAAGCGGCCGTATTTCATCGCGGACCACGTTGGGAGCGCGTCCCAGTCGGGCTCGGGCTGATCTAGCCAGCGCGGCGATAAGAATCCTCCGGCCAGCGTGCCGTAGGCGAGCAGCGAGATGTTGTGCGACGCGCAGAACTCGCTCATGCGTCCCTGCGCTCGGTGGTCTATCACGGAGTAACAGACCTGGTTCGACACGATCTCGATGCCGCTCGTGACGGCGATGCGCAGGTGGGCAGTGTCGAAATTCGTTAGGCCGATGTGGCGAATGAGTCCTTCGCGCTTGGCCTCCTGCAGCGCCCAGAGGTGCTCGAGCCAGCGCGGGTCATCGAAGCGCCAGGCGTGGTACTGTAACAGGTCGACGCGGTCGCTGTGCAAGCGATCGAGCGACCGCTGGACGGCGGCTCGCACGTCATCGCCCGAGACCGGAGCGGCGTCACGAAACGGGGCGGGGACCCATTTCGTGAGGAGTTGCGCGTCGCTGGAGCGCCGTGCCTCGAGCTGACGCCAACGGCCCGCGATGTCCTCGGCTGAGCCGTAATGGTCGGCCATGTCGAATGTCGTTAGGCCCGCTTCGTGGTAGGCCTGCATGGCGGCGGCACAGGCGTCGAGGTCCACCGGGCCGCCTTGCCGCTCCATGTCGGCGACCTGCCAGAGGCCTGTGACAATGCGCGAGATCTCGAGGTCACGCGCAAGCTGGTGGCGTTCTACCGGCGGAGGCACGGATGTGTGACCTATTCCGGCGGAAGCGTGCGGAAGATCGCGGCAACATCGACGCCGCGACGTCTCAACGCGCGCCGTTCGCGCGCGAAGATCAGCGTCCCAATGAGCATGACGAACAACCAAAGCCAGGTCGCTCGGAAGTACCAGGCGTTGACGGGCTGTGTGAGGTCGCGCCACGTGTGCATGGCGAGGAATACTCCGAGCAGTATCGCGCCTAACGCGCCCAGCATTACCTGCAACGGCCGGTGTCGCACGACGCGCACCGCTCGAGCGAGGTCAGCATTGCGGCTGGGGAGCGTGAGCACCGTTACGCACATGATGAGGAAGTTCACCAGCATCGCGGTGACCAGAATGTCAACACCCAGGAAAAACGTCCCGGCGAAATGCGAGCCGAGGATACCTAACGATGCCATGCAACCGCTCAGCACGATGGCCACATGGGGCGTGTGGCGCGTCGCATGCACCGTCGCCACGAAGCGCGGGAAGATCCCGTCCTCCGCCCAGGCGAACATCAGACGCGACACGGCCAACAGCATGGCCGGCAGATCATTGGTGAGCGCCGTCGCCGCACCGGCCACGATCAGGACGGTCCAGCCTGGCGATAAGACATAGCCTAACAACCCCGGCGCCGTGACGTCCCGAATGCGTGCTTCCTGCGCGACGAACGACCACGGCACGGTGTGATAAACGGCCGCAACGAAAGTGAGGTAGTACGCCCCCACAATCACGATGGCGAGCGTGATCGCCAGCGGAAGCGTGCGCTCGGGACGCTTCGCTTCACCGCCCGCCTGCGCGATGGAATCGAAGCCGATAAAGCTGGAAAAAAGGATGGCGGATGCGGTGAGCAGGGTGCCGAGGGAGACAGGTACTGCGCCCGTCTGCGGAATGGCGCGTCCCTCGCGGGCGAGGACAGCCGCGCCGAATTCCGTCTGATTGGACTGAAATCCGACGACAATCACGATCGCACCCAGCACGAACATCAGGAACATCAGCGGGACGAGCGTGCGCTCGTACAGCTTGAGGCCGCGCAAGTTGATCGCCACGAATGTCCAGAGAATCGTGAGCGACACCGCCAGATGCACGGGGCGCGTTGACAACGCCTGCGATACGCTGAGCCAGCCTAACGCGACGGCGATATCACGCAGAAAGAAGATCAGAACATAGGCCACGACGCCGATCGCGATCGACAGTCCGAACCACTGCGAGAAGCTGGCGACGAAGCCGAGGTATGGGCTCAAGCCGCGACTGGCATAGATGTAGCTGCCGCCAGCGCGCGGCATCGCGGAGGCGAGCATGGCATAGGCGAGGGCTGCGAGCAATGCCGGAACGGCCGCGATCACGAACGCAGTGAGCACGTGCGGGCCGATTCCCGGCACGGTGCGGTGGATCATGAACGGGATGACGTTGATCGCCGCGCCGATCATCGAGCAGATGCCGGTCGCCGTTAGGCCGAGCAGGCCGAGCTGGCGCGTGAGTCCGGTTTGCGCCGGCGCGCCGGTCATGGGGGGCTCCCGTGCGGGCGCCGATCGGGTGCGCTACGCCGATGGTCCATCTGCCGGTGAGTGGGGAGTAGCGCTATCACGAAGGGCGAGTAACATCGCGCAGCGTTGCGCGAATGGCGAGGGCGGTCCGAAGCGTCAGTTCCGGGCGTTGCGATGCGGCGAGGGCTTGCCGCGGCGGCCGGAATGCTCCACTATCGCCGCGCTTTTCCACTTTCTCGTAAACGAGGCCGCCATGAGGCGCGCAACGGGTCTTCTATTCGTGCCAGTAGTGTTGACTGCAGTCGCGTGCGGCGAACGCCCGGCCGCCACGACCGATTCGTTAGGCGACTCGGCGGCTGCCGCCGCGCTGCCGCCCGGCGAGCATCATCTTGCCGTCGCCGACGGCTCCATCTGGTACAAAGTGTCGGGCAGCGGTACCGGCGCGCCGGTGATCTTGCTGCACGGCGGCCCGGGGTACAGCAGCTTTTACCTCAAGCCTCTCGAGGCGTTAGGCGACGACCGTCCAGTCGTGCGCTATGACCAGTTGGGCAGCGGTAAGTCCGACAAGCTGAGCGACACGTCCAAGTTCAACATCGCGCACTTCGTCGCCGAGCTGGACTCGCTGCGCTCGCACCTGGGTTATGACAAGATGCACGTGCTCGGTCACTCGTGGGGGACGATTCTCGCTGTCGAGTACTACAAAGTGCATCCGGACCGCGTCGTCAGCCTCACGTTAGGCAGCTCCGCGCTGGACATTCCTGGCTGGGAAAAGAACGCGCGCCGGCTGGTCACCACGCTTCCTGACTCGATGCAGCGGGCGATCAAACAACGCGAAGCGGAAGGAAAGTTCGACGCGCCCGACTATCAGGCAGCGCTCGGCGAGTTTTATGGCAGGTACGTATGGCGCAAGCCAGTCCAGGCGGACTTGGATAGTCTCATGTCCACAGTCAACATGGGCATCTATACGTACATGCAGGGGCCGAGCGAGTTCACGATCACCGGGACGCTCAAGCGCTACGACGCGAAGCCCTTCCTCAAGGACATCAAGGTCCCAACGCTATTCGCTGTCGGCGAATTCGATGAGGCCGATGTCCCAATGGTTCGTCGTCACGCCGCGTTGGTCCCCGGCGCCAAGGTCGTCGTCATCCCAGGCGCGGCGCACCTCACAACTTGGGATAACCCGGAAGCCATACTGAAGGCAGTACGCGACTTCCTCCGCTCAGTGGACTCGACGACGGCGAAGACCGGCTAGGGCGTTCACTTCAAAAATCGAACTGCTTTTTAGCCACGGATTCACGCGGGTTTGCGCGGGTCCTAATTGCAGTTACCACGCGTTTCTGCGCTAATCCGCGGCGAAAAAAGCTCTTGAACGCTGTCGATCAGGGCGTGACCAACGCGTCCTCGGTCGGCAGCGTACTTTCGTGTATGCCAAAATCGACACTGCAGCGCCTTTGCGTTATTGCGGGATGCCTAATCGCCGCAACGGCCGTATCACGCACCACGCATGCGCAACTCGGCGCGCGCACGAAATGGGACACTGTCGCGCGCAACATCTT
>CBQVAZ010000112.1:0-9353 GCA_967720205.1 uncultured Gemmatimonadaceae bacterium
ATCGGCGCTCCCGGTTGATTGCCCGCTGAGGCATCAGTGGCCTATCAGTCCGATTAGTTCCCATCAGTCGTCCCATGCCTCCACAGCCACGGCCTTCGAGGAAGAGACGGAGTTTGGCCACTATTCTAACTCAGAGGTCGCCTCCGTACTCGACACTCCGGGCGTACACGGCGCACGATAGTTTTCAGTCTTGGTCAGACTTCAGCAGCGCGGAGGTTCGACCATGAAAAGTCTGTGCAGTGTAGCCTGCCAACCCGAGGTTCAACCAACCACTCACTGACACTCACGCCGCCGGCCTCGGAGTAGCCAGCGACCCGCGTGACAGCGGCGTGATTGCCGTGCCGATTGAGGCTCACTTGTCTTGGCGGCCGATACCCTGGGCCGGACTCGGAGCGCGTGTCTTCGCGAACGTGAACCGGCTTACGAACTTTGGTGGCGTGACAGTTGTCCTCCAACTCGGCCGACTTCGGCAGTGAGCCCCGTTAGGCGCTGCGGCGCCTAACGAGTCGAAGCCAGTGCGCGCACCCAACGTGCGCGATGGAGGCGATCACCGCCGCTTCTTTGACTGCAGCTCCTGGAACCAGTTGTCCTTCACGATGAACCTGTCGGGAGCGGTAGTAGGAATCGGCCGAATCATCAGGAAGCGCCGGTCGTCTGGCGCAACAGCATACTGCGCGGGAAACCTCCTGGTCCCGAATCCGCCGGCCGGAAAAAGCACCGTAGTGCGGCCTAACGAGAACGTCGGCGTAGTCCGAACTGCGACTGCTACCATGTTCCTTGCGCCGTCACGGTAGAACAACTCCCTCCCACTATGAGACCAGAGCGGCTCCGTACCTCCGCGAGTCGAGACGGGCCATTTTGCCGCGGCGGTGTTTGGGAACGAGACCACGTATATCTCGTATTGGCCTGACTCATCCGAGGCATACGCCATCCACCGTCCGTCCGGTGAAATGGCAGGAGCCTCATCTAAGTATTTTGTCGCCACGAGCGGCACGGGCGTCGTATCAATGCCCGGCCGAATTCCCATGATGTCCACGAAGTCACCGAACGGAGAGCCCGAGCCAGCAGCAGCACTTTCATCTGTCCGGAAGATCAGCCATTTCCCGTCGGGCGACCAAAGCGGGCCGAACACACCCTCATTCAAGTGGAGCTGCAGCACCTCCGGCGTACTGCCGTCGGCTCTCTTCGTCCACAGATCATAGGAGTCCGACGAGTTCGAGGTGAACGTGATTGAGCGACCGTCGGCTGTCCACGTTGGAAACGTGTTTTGACTCCCCTCGGACGCCAGCCTGCTGGCGGGCCCGCGATCGAGCTGCTTGATCCAGATTTCGGAGCCGAGCTCGATCGCGAGTCGCTTCCCATCCGGCGAGATGGCCGGGCTCCGAAAGGAACCAGTCCACGTTGAATCCACCGGCTCTGACTTGCCGTCTCGCGTGACCCACACGAGCTCCTTCTTGGATTGTCCCCCACCAGTTGCGTACAGCAAGGTGCCCGTAGCTGAAACCGAAAGGTCCGCCGAGCCGAGAACCCCAAGGCGCAGACCGTCAGCGATCTCAGTCGGCTCGCCTGTGATTCTCATTGAGCTCTGATCGAAGGGCGCCACCATCAATCTCCTATCCGTCGTCACGTAGATCACGTGTCCCGACATAGCGTACCGCGCGTATTTGGCGTCCTTCACAAGCACGCGGTGTTTCCCCGAGGGGATGTCCGCTACCGCGATCGAGTATGACAGGCCGCCTATACCCGCGTTCCTTCCTCTGAACGCGACGGTGAACAGCACGCCCTTCCCGTTGGGAAGTGCTTCGGGCCACGCGTGATCGAACTCTCCGCGCGCGGTGTCCAGCGCGGTAAACCACATGGGCACAGCGTTAGGCTTCGCTTCAACACGTATGAGGCTCACAAACCCCGAGCCGTCGGCATAAATGAACCCGTCTCGTCCCCACGAAGCGCCTGCTACACCGAAACGCAAATCCGTCATCGCGATTGGTGGACCGCCCACGAGCGAAGTCACTTGAAGCTGCATATCGCTCAGGACCCCGACAGACTGACCATCGGGAGAGAAGAATGGTGTCTTCATCCCCTCCGTGCCCGGCACTGCAGTGGCGTTCAGTTGATTCCTTTGTCGTATCAAAAGCTGCGAACGCGGGCCGCCGATGTATGCCAGGCGCGATCCGTCTGGTGATAGAGCAAGCCGGCCCGCATAAGATCCGCCCGTATCAATCGCCTCGCTGGAATCGAAGACGAGCGTGTAGCCCACGACCTGCCTCGAGGGTTTAGGACGCATCCATCCCCAGAGCGCTGCGGCAGCCAGCACAATCGCGAGCGCGGCCATCGCGTACACCATTCGCCTGAAGCGACGGCCCGGCGCCGCGTCTTCAATCGTCGGGCTCACGGCCCACGGCGTGGACGGCGTGAACCCAGTCGGAGTGGGTGGCCTGAGTGAAGGGTTGTTCAAAGCTTCTATGAAATCCCGTGCGGCAACGAATCGATCTGCCGGGACTCTTTCGAGCGCGTGAGATACTGCGGCCTCAACGTGCGGCGGCACGCTTCGTCGATGCGCAGTCAGTGGGCGCGGCTCTTCTGTCATGACTCTCGCGGCAATCGCCTGCGCCGAGCGCCCGGTGAACGGTGGCTCACCACATAGCATCTCGTAGCAAACAACGCCGAGCGAGTAGATGTCGCTCCGCGCCGTAATGGTTCGCTCACCCATGGCTTGCTCCGGACTCATGTAGTTCGGAGTTCCGAGCGTCAGGCCGGTCTCGGTTAGTCGTTCGCCACCAGCCTGCGTCACCGCCAACGCGATCCCGAAATCAGCCACGAGGGCGCTGCCGTCTTGCAGCAGAATATTCTCAGGCTTGATATCTCGGTGTATGACACCGTGTCGGTGCGCGTAATCGAGAGCGCTCGCGACCTCTGATGTGATTCGCACTGCGTCAGCAACCGGGAGTTGTTGTTCGTTGTCGAGTCGCCTGCGGAGCGACTCCCCCTCGACGTAGGGCATGACGTAATACGGCCTGCCCGCAAGTTCTTCGTCATTCTCGGCGATCACTCCGGAATCGATCAGGCCGAGGATGTGGTGGTGGTGAAGATTGGCGGTAACTGTGATCTCGTGAAGGAATCTTTCAATGCCGAGCACCGCCGCGAGCTCCGCACGCAGGATTTTTATAGCAACCTTGCGGTCGTGTTTCTTATCGTGCGCGAGGTAGACCGTTGCCATTCCGCCGGTGCCCAGGGCGCGTTCAACACTGTATGTGGTGAAGGCACGCTGAACTTGCTCAATCTGCTCTGGCATTCAGTTCGCGCTCCTTGCCTGGGCGAAGCGACAGGTCACCGCGAACACCTACGCGACGGCCGTCGCGAACTATCGAATCACTTAGCGATGCGGTCTAGTTCTTTAGCTTCGACTGCAGCTCCTGGAACCAGTTTTCGACGACAACTAGTTCGTCGGGAGCAATAGGCAGCGGTCGAATCATCAGGAAGCGGCGGTCGTCTCGCGAAACGGCATACTGTGCGGGAAATGCCCGGCTCACGTATCCTCCCGCCTGAAACAGCGCCGTTGAACGGCCGGGCGAGAATGTCGGAGTAGTCTGCACGGCGACCGCGACCATGTTCCCGTCGTCGTCCCGGTAAAACAGCTCCCTACCGCTGTGAGCCCAGAGTGGCTCCTTACCTCCGCGATTCGAGATTGGCCATTTCGCCCCGCTGGTATTTGGGAAGGGGACTACATAGACCTGCTTTTCACCTGACTCATCGGAGGAATAGGCGAGCCAGCGTCCGTCGGGAGAGAATGCCGGTGATTCCTCCGTGAATCTCGTCGCCACCAACGGCTGGGCCACCGAATCAATCCTCGGTCGAATTCCGAGAATGTCCGGCAGGAGTCCTGACGCCCGGGATGACCCGGTGGTGCTTGGATCTGTTCGGAAGAGCAGCCATGTCCCGTCGGGCGACCAAAGAGGGCCGAAGGTGCCTCGATTCATGTGCAGTTGCCGCACAGCCGGCGCGCTGCCGTCGGCCTTCTTCGTCAACAGATCGTAGGAGTCCGACACCCTCGAAGTGAACGTGATCGATCGACCGTCGGGCGTCCACGCTGGAAACGTGTTTTCAGTTCCCTCGAACGCCAGCCTCAGCGAAGGCCCGCGGTCGAGTTGCTTGATCCAGATTTCCAATCCGCGCTCAACAGCAAGTCGCGTCCCGTCTGGTGAAAGTGCGGGGCTTCGAAACAGACCTGTCCACGCTGAATCGACTGGCTGCACCTTTCCATCACGCGTGATCCACACGAGTTGGTTTGCCGGTTGTCCACCGCCCGTTCCGTACAGCAGCGTGCCAGTTGCAGAGACCGTGAGGTCCGCCGAGCCAAGGGTTCCCAGCCGCACGCCTTCGCTCAGCAGAGCCGGCTCGCCAGTGACTTTCATGGAGCCCTGATCGAAAGGCGCGACCATCAGTTTTCTGTCGCTCGTCACGTAGAGCAGATGCCCCGACGCCGCGTAGCGCGCGAACTTGGCATTGTTCACGAGCACTCGGTGTTTGCCAGACGGGATGTCGGCGACGGCAATGGAGTACGACAGCACATCCTTCGTCAAGTTCCGTACTCTGGACGCGACCGTGAACAATACGCCTTTCCCGTTAGGCAGCACGTCGGGCCACAGGTGATCGAACTCTCCGCTCGCCGTGTCCAGTGCAGTAAACCACCTCGGTACGGCGTTAGGCTTGGCCTCAACGCGCAAGAGACGCTCGAACCCGGCGCCGTCGGCGTAAACAAAACCATCTCGTCCCCACGAAGCTCCTGCTACTCCGACGAGCGTATCTGTCACGAGCATTCGTGGACCGCCCGTGAGCGAAAACGCTTGGAGATTGTTGTCCGCCATGACTGCCACGTAGCGGCCATCAGGAGAGAAAAACGGTGTGTTCAACCCTTCGGTGCCCGGCACCGCCGTGCCGCGCAACTGATTCCGTGGTCGTATGAAGAGCTGCGCTTTTGGGCCGCCGATGTACGCCAGCCGTGAACCGTCTGGTGAGAGTGCAAGGCGCGTAACGTAGGATCCGCCTGCTACCATCGCCTCGGTCGAATCGAAGACGAGCCTGTAACCGAGCACCGGGCTCGCCGGCCTGGGACGCAACCAACCCCAGAGTGCGAAGACTCCCATGAGAATCGCGAGCGCTCCCACTGCGTACAGCGGGCGGTTGGAATGGGCGGCGCCCGCGACCGCACGCACTCGCGTGTCTTCTGTGGCATCTTCGAGCGCCGGCATCGGCGCGCTCGGAGTTGTCGACGGACTGCTCAGCGCCGCGGCAAATTCGTGCGCGGTCGCGAATCGATCCGCCGGGATCTTTTCGAGCGCCTGAGATACCGCAGACGCGACGTGCGGCGGCACGCTGCGCCTCACCGTGCTGAGCGCGCGTGGCTCCTCTGTGATGATCCTGGCGACGATCGCTTGCTGCGTCCTCCCGGTGAAGGGTGGCTCACCAGCCAGCAACTCGTAGCAGAGAGCGCCTAACGAATAGATGTCGCTGCGCGCTGTGATGACTTGCTCTCCCATCGCCTGCTCGGGACTCATGTAGAACGGAGTTCCGAGCGTCGTGCCCGTCTCAGTGAGCCGCGAGACACCAGCCTGCGTGACTGCCAACGCGATTCCGAAATCAGCCACGATCGCGCTGCCGTCGTGGAGGAGTATGTTCTCCGGCTTGACGTCGCGGTGGATTATGCCGTGTCTGTGCGCGTAATCGAGGGCGCTCGCAATCTCAGTTACTAATCGGACGGTCTCGGCGACTGGAAGCAGCTTTTCCTGGTCCAGTCGCTGGCGGAGGGATTCGCCGTCGATGTACGGCATTACATAGTACGGCCTGCCCGCGAGGTCGCCCGTTTCCTTGCCGAGAATTCCGGAATCGATCAGCCCCAAGATGTGGGGATGCTGAAGCTTGGCTGTAATTCGGATCTCTTGCAGGAATCTCTTTGAGCCGACGAGAGCAGCGACTTCGCCATGCAAAACCTTTATCGCGACCTTACGCTTGTGCTTCTTATCGTGCGCGCGGTACACGGTCGCCATCCCGCCGCTGCCGACTGCTCGCTCAATGGCATAGGCGCTGAAGGCACGCTGAACTTGTGCAATGTGCTCAGCCATTCAGTTCGCGCTCCACGAGCGCGCGGAAGGAGGGATTCGCCGCGAACACCAGGCGCCACATGGGAACCATACAGGCTCGGCCAATCAGACGGTGAGAACCTGCACCACGTCGGCTCGACGGTCAATTGTTTGCCCGAGCGGGCGATTTGCCGTATCGCCAAAAACACGTTAGGGCCTCCTCCAAACGCTCAAGAACGCCGCTTTGTCAAACCTTCCGGAAATCGCTGATTGATTCGTGATGAACGTGACATCCGGTAGGAGCCGAGACCATGCCTAACGCCGCCGAGCCCGCGATGCCCATTGGACGACGAGACTTCGTGACGAAGGCCGGTCGAGCAGCTATTGGCCTATCCGCACTCCCGTTCGTGTCCTGCTCCCGCGCGGTCCTCCGGTCGCCGACGTCCCACCAGGATCGATCCGCGGACGCCCTGCTCGCCGATCTGGAAAATCGGATTCCACAGCTCATGCGCGACGGCAACGTCCCCGGCGTCTCCGTCGCCATCATCAGGAATGCGAAGCTGTTCTGGCGACGGGGATTCGGCGTCAAGGACATCGCGACGAACGAGCCCGCCGACAATGACACCGTTTTTGAAGCAGCGTCCATGAGCAAGCCGGTCTTCGCCTACGCCGTCCTGAAGTTGTGCGAGCGAGGCTTGATGGATCTCGACACGCCGCTCACGAAGTACACGTCGCGGCGATATCTGGAAGGTGATCCTCGGCTGGACTTGATCACCGCTCGCCATGTGCTTTCGCACACGAGTGGCTTCCAGAACTTCCGTACACTCGCCGAGCCGCTCAGCATCCACTTCACGCCCGGAGAGAAGTGGTCGTATTCGGGTGAAGGCTACAGTTATCTGCAGTCCGTCGTGACGGAATTGTTAGGCGGGCGCGTGAACCCGAACGACTGCGGACGCTTCGAGGCAGGGCTCGAGGTCTGCGCGATGGAGCCTTCAATAGATGCATACATGAAGACGAACGTCCTGCGGCCGTTGGGCATGACGTCGAGCGGCTACTTCTGGAATGACATGATCGAAAAGCACATGGCCCGTGGGCACCTCCCTAACGGGAAGCGATCGGAAGTGACTCGGAAGCCATCCGGGCCGGCGGTGGCGAGATACGGCATGGTCGGCGGGCTGTGCACGACGCCGACCGACTACGCGAAGTTCCTCATCGAACTGATCGATCCGAAACCGGCTGACGCCTTTCGACTGACCGAGAAGAGTCGTGCCGAGATGCTACGCCCGCAGGTTCGCAGCAGTCCCTGGAGCCACTGGGCACTCGGCTGGGAGGTTGAGCATACCGAGACCGGTGACGTGATTAGACATGGCGGTGGGAATCCTGGCTATTCGTGCATCGGGGTGGCTTCGATCGAGCATAAGAGCGGGTACGTCATCATGACAAACGCCGAAGACATCGGTTACTTCAACGTGATCGCGAAGATGATCGGCACGGAGCCGCTCGCGAGCCTTCTTGGAAACCAGCTCCATACATAGCGGCTGACCGCCCGAACTCGTTTCCGTGGCTGCTCGTCTGAATCGGCGCTAGCATGTTGTCGGAGCGGCCCCTTTCTGCTGACGGTGCGACAATGACTCTTAGACCCAGACACGTAACCCTCCTCGCTGCAGGAGTCCTCATGTTCCTATCCAGCAGCGAGCCGGCGTACACCCAGCAGTCCATGGCTGGCCGCTCCACTGTCTACGTGCCTAACGGCGTGATCGCGACGAGCCAGCCGCTCGCCACAGCAGCCGGCCTCAAAGTGCTGCAGAATGGCGGCAACGCGATCGACGCGGCTGTCACCGCGGCCATCGTGCTCAATGTCGTCGAGCCGATGATGACGGGCATCGGGGGCGACTTGTTCGCGCTCTTCTGGTCCGCCAAAGAAAAGAAGCTCGTCGGTCTCAACGCCAGCGGACGCTCGGGCTCACTACTCACTCGTCAGGCACTCGTCCAGCGCGGCCGGACGAGCATGCCGAGCACAGGCCCCGAGTCGATCACTATTCCCGGCGCGCTTGCTGGCTGGAACGATCTTCTCACGAAGTACGGCACCCTAACTCTGGCCCAAGCACTAGCTCCTGCAATTGAGATAGCCGAGAACGGCTTTCTGCTAACCCCCGTGATAGCGCGCGACTGGGATGAGGCGGCGAGTGACCTTAAAGAGGATGAAGGCGCGCGCGCACAGTACCTAACAGGCGACGGCGCGGCTCCAAAGACGGGCGATTGGATTACGAATCGCGATTTGGCGGAAACCTTCAAGAGAATCGCCAAGGAAGGGCCTGGCTTGCTATACGGAGGCGTCTTGGGAGTCAAGATCGCGGATCGTGTGCGCTCGTTAGGTGGATTCCTCACGACGGAAGATTTCCGCGATCATCGCTCCGAGTGGGTCGCCCCGATGTCGGTTGCTTACAAGGGATACCGACTGTACGAGCTGCCGCCGAACGGCCAGGGGATCGCAGCACTGGAAATGCTGCGCATCCTGGAGCCGTTCGATCTCAAAGCGATGGGGCACAACACCCGCGAGTACTTGCACGTGCTCATCGAGGCAAAGAAGCTCGCCTACGCAGACCTCGCACAGTACGTCGGCGATCCTGCAGCGATGAAAACTCCCGCCGAGCATCTGCTCTCGGATGCGTTCATCGCGGCGCGACGCTCGAGAATCGATCTCGGTCGTGCCACGCCGCGCGCTGAACCTGGACCGGCTCTCACTTCAAGCGAGACGATCTATCTGACCGCCGCTGACAAAGACGGCAACATGGTCTCCTTCATCAACAGTCTTTCGTCTCTGTTTGGATCTGGCGTCGTGGTGCCTGGGACTGGCATCGCGCTGCAGAACCGCGGGTCCGGATTCACGATGACAGAAGGACTGCCTAACACCGTCGGCCCGCGAAAGCGGCCCTTCCATACGATCATACCTGCTTTCGTCACTCGCGTGCGCGACGGCCGCGAAGAGCCATGGATGAGCTACGGCGTGATGGGCGGTGCGATGCAGCCGCAGGGACACGTCCAGGTACTGCTCAACCTGCTCGTGTTCGGAATGGATTTGCAGCAAGCGCTCGACGCGCCTCGCTTCAGGCACCTGACCGGCAGCCGAGTCGCGCTCGAAGCGCCCATACCTGATAGCGTTAGGCGGGCGCTCGGCGCGCTCGGCCATACCGTAGAGGCCCTCCCACCATGGTCGGCGGGCGGCGCGCAGGCGATCATCCGGTTGCCGCGTGGCTACGCCGCTGGGTCCGATCC
>CBQVAZ010000113.1:0-9321 GCA_967720205.1 uncultured Gemmatimonadaceae bacterium
AGGGTCGCTTTCGGGCAACTCGCGTAGGCGGTCTACCAAAGGCTGCAAAGAACTATCGATTTCGTCGTTCTGCATCGGTGTCGGTGATTGTCTCACGGAGTCGCGCACAAGCGCGACTCACTCGCATACGCACTGCCGTCACAGCAATGCCGGCAACGGCAGCGATGTCTTCGTACGTCAAACCCTCGACATGCCGCAAAAGAAACGCCTCACGCTGCTCTTCTGTGAGGCCGGTGAGGGCGTGCCAGATCTCGTCGCGCGCCACAAATCCATCGACCCTTGCCGCCGAAATCGGCGTCACGTGATCGAGGTCGGCGCTATGAAAGAGACTCCAGCGCGCCACGCGTCGTCGCGCCGTTCGACAGCGGTTTGCGAGGATCCGAAATAGCCACGCGTCGAAACGCTCGCGCTCCTCGTACCGATGCAGCGCGCGATGGACTCTGACGAAGGTGTCCTGCACGCACTCCTCGGCGTCCTCACGGCTCGACAGGAGATGCTGTGCGAAGCGGAGGCAGCGGGGATAGTACGCTCGGACGAGCTGGGCGAAGGCATCTGGATTGCCGTCCCGAGCGCTGAGGAGCGTCTCTCGAGAAAGGGCGGCCGGAAAGTCGACCGGCGCCGTCCGATCGTGAGGAATGGCGCGCAGGAGTCTTGGCCTTGCTGCTGTCATCAGTCTCCTCAGTCCAAGGATCCTTGGCCGGCGATATACCCCAAACTTCGCCGGACGCCTCACTATAACGCGCCGGCGACGCACGCGCCCTGTCCCGAAAAGCCGGCGTTTGTCAGACCGCTGACTAGCCTCCAGACACGCGGTTCAGGGAGTAACCCCGGTAGCGGACACCGGCTGCCACGTGCTCCGGCAGAACGGCTTCGACATTCGCGAGATCAGCCACCGTTCGCGCGACACGCAGCACTCGGTGATACGCCCTCGCGGAGAAGCCGAGTCGGTCCGCCGCGGTCACAAGCGCGGAACGGGCCTTCGGATCGATGCGGGTGTGCGTCTCCAGCCAGCGTCCCGAGACGTGCGCGTTGCAGAAGATGCCCGGCAGCTTGGCGTAGCGCTCGCGTTGAGAACGCCGAGCGGCATCCACGCGGGTTCGGACGTCGGCCGACGACTCGCCAGGCTCGATCGCCGCGAGCGTGGCAGGCGCGAGCGCGGGGACGTGAACCGTCATATCGAGCCTGTCGGCCAACGGCCCGGAAATGCGCGCGCGATGCCTAACGATGTCTGCGGGCGGGCAGACGCAGGGCCGCGAAGGCGATCCAGCGTAACCGCAGGGGCACGGGTTCATCGCGGCAACGAGCGTGAATCGGGCTGGAAACGTCACAGTGCCGGCGGCGCGCGCGATCATGACGCGGCCGTCTTCCAGCGGCTGGCGCATGCCGTCCAACGTTAGGCGCGGAATCTCCTGCAGCTCATCCAGAAACAGCACGCCATGGTGCGCC
Organism: uncultured Gemmatimonadaceae bacterium; assembly: GCA_967720205.1. Lineage (GTDB taxonomy): Bacteria > Gemmatimonadota > Gemmatimonadetes > Gemmatimonadales > Gemmatimonadaceae > DASYRX01. The sequence continues at coordinate 1,447 of CBQVAZ010000113.1, forward strand.
AGGCTCACTTCGCCCGGACGCGGCGGACTCCCCCCACCGATCAAGGCTGCCGAAGAAAGCGTGTGATGCGGCGCGCGAAAGGGCCGCTCCACGTTGAGCGCCGCCCCTGGCTCGAGCAGGCCAGCCACGGACTGAATGGCGATGACGTCGAGCGATTCTTCTTCGGTGAGCAACGGAAGGATCGTCGGCAGACGTCGCGCGAGCATCGTCTTGCCGCTGCCTGGAGGACCGACGAGTAGAAGCGCATGCCCGCCGGCGGCGGCGACTTCGGCCGCGCGCTTGGCGTCGTCCTGCCCGGCAACATCCGCCAAGTCCACGCTGCTTTGCGCCGGCGGAGCGCCTAACGAGAGCTTCACGTCGCTCGGCCAATCGCCGCTGCGCAACGCGTCTACGAGAGCGCGTAGCGTCGCGACCGGCGCCAGGCGCGTCGGCCTAACGAGCGACGCCTCGGCGACGTTTCCCGGCGGCAGCACCAGGGTGCGCACGCCAGGCGTGCGTGCGCTGTGCCTGGCGACTGGCAGCGCGCCTCGCACCGGCCGCAGCGAGCCGTCGAGTCCGAGCTCGCCGATGGCTAGTACGCCCTGCAGCGGCTCAGGCGCGAGCTGCCCCGTGGCGACGAGGACCGCCAACGCGATGGGAACGTCGAACGCCGTGCCGTCCTTGCGCACATCGGCCGGTGCGAGATTGACCGTCAGGCGCTTTGGAGGGACGACGAAGCCCGAGTGCACGAGTGCAGCCGAGACGCGCTCGCGGCTCTCCTTCACGGCGCCGGCGGCGAGACCAACGATCGTCCACTGAGGAAGTCCTTGTGCAGCATCGACTTCCACCAGAATACGAAAGGCCTCGATCCCGAGGACGGCGGCGGATTGGACGGCGGCGATCATCGACTGGCTGCTTCATAACACGTCCCCGCACATCCGCCTTAACCGAATCATTGCGACTAGCAAGAAACCACGACCCCGCGCCGATCGGGATTCTGAACACCGCAATCGGCGTAACCCCTTGTGGGACAAAGTCGTCCGTTGAGTTGAACAGGGCGGCGCCACGCCTTGTTAGTCAGCGGAGAATGATGTCGGTCGAACGCGATCCCGTATCTACCATCGAGCCGGCGATTAGCGAACACGAGAACCTACTCGTGGAGTTCGCGACGTCGCTGCAGAAGCACACGTTCTATCCGAAGGGCCATCCGATCGTGATGGCGTCTGCGGAGCGTTTGCACGCGCGCTTGTGCGAAGTACTCGCGGTGAAGAGCGCGCTCTCGATCGGCGTGGCGAAACAGCAGCTCTTGATCGAGGGCGAGCGCACTGACGACACACATCCGATCCTGCGTGACTTCGCGCAGCTGCTGCACCGTCAGCAGATCGGCGCCGTGGTACTGACCGAGGGCATGGAGCGCGAGGAGTTGAGCGATGTTCTCTCCACGTTAGGCGTCGACGCCGCGAACCACGCAGATGGCGATGGAACAGTGGGGATGCTGTCCCTCGAAGGGCGTTGGCCGCACGCCCAGTTCTTCCGCATGTCCTTCGACCGACTGCAGCTGGGGAACGACGGCGCCGCCGCCGAGGAAGACGTCGAGGTCGGCCGCGTCAACGAGCTCTGGATCGGCTTGGCGCGAGCCGCGCTGGCGGGCGAGGTCGCCGAGGACAGCGGCCGCATCTTGAGTGACGCGAACCACATCGCCGGCGCGATCGACGCCAAGCGCGGCGACTACGCCTACGAGCACGTGATCGCCGGATACTTTCAGCAGCTCGCGGCTGAGCTGGACCAGGCAGGGCCTCGTCGCCACTCACAGGTCCGTGAGCGTCTCTCGAGCTTGTTAGGCACGCTTCACGGCGAAACGCTGGAGCGCCTGCTCTCGATGGGCGGCGACGCGCGCAAACGCGTCGAGTTCGTGCGGCACGCGACTTCGATCCTGGCAGCCCCCGCGGTTGTGGATCTCTTAAAATGCGCGAGCACGGCCGCCGGTCGCGGCATCTCCGACTCGATGCTGCGCTTGCTGTCGAAGCTGGCGCGCTATGCACAACAAGGAACCCAGGGCGAGGGATTCGACCAAGAGTTGCGCGATCACGTGCGCGACATCGTCACGAAGTGGACACTCGCTGATCCCAACCCCGAGGAATACAACGCCGCACTGACGGCGCTGGCGCGCACGAACAGTAGTGCGGTGAACCTGGACGACGATCGCGGCCGCTCGCGCCTCGAGCCCGAACGCTTGATCGGCATCGCGCTGCATGTCGGTGAAGGCGGTCCATCGCTGACACGTGCCGCGCGGGCCCTGGCCGCGCGCGGTGACTGGACGGAGACGCTGGCTGACGTCGAAGCCGCCGAGCCGTCGCGCGCGCGAGACATGCTCCTTCAGGAGCTCGTGACGCCGCGCCAGCTGGGCCGCGTGCTTCCGCGTCTGCCGAAATCGCGCGAAGTCGCCGAGCGACTCGTCGTGCGATTGGGACCGGCCGCGGTTGCGCCGATCATCGACGCGTTAGGCGAGCCGAGTCTCAAGGATCCCGAGGGATGCGTCGCGCTCCTCGGGCGCCTGGGAGTGGCGGCTGTGCCGGGTATCGCGAGCCGAATCGCGAATGAGCGTCCGCAAGTGCAGGCGCATCTTCTCGCGGTGCTCGCCGGCGTCGGCATCGCTCCGTCAAACGTGGACGTCTGGGCGCTCGCGCGGCATGTCATGGGCGACGTGCGCCGCGAAGCGATCCGCCTGCTACTCACGATCGAAGAGCACCGCGACAAAACCGTGGCGCTCGCCATGCAGGACAGTGATCCGCGCATACTGCGCGACGGACTGCGCGCGGCACCGCGGCCGATGCCGCCGGCGCTGGCGCATCTCGTTATGCAGCGCGTCGACCGTCAGGGCTCAGGGCTCGCGCTGGAAGAGCGCGCCATGGCAATCCAGGTCCTCGCCACATGCCGCGTCCCGGCGGTGCGCGACTGGCTGGCGCGCGCGCTCGTGCGCAAGAAGTTCTTCGGTGGCCGCAAGCTGGCGGAAAAATCGCCGGACATGCTGACTGCGTTACGCGCGCTGGCAGTTGCGTGGCGCGACGACCGGTCGGTCGCCGACATCATCGCGCTCGCGTCGAAGCACCGCGATGGCGAGATCCGCGCGGCCGTGCACATCGCCGCCTAACGATGAGCGCTCCGGTCCGCTTCCTCTCCGCACTGGCGCAGACCCTGTCCAAGATGGGGCTGTATTCGCCGGGGCATCCGTCGCGCGAACGTGCCGTCGACGATGCGTATGCACAGCTACAGCGGCTTTGCGAGGAAGACGCGACTCCGCGTTTCTCGTTCCTGAGCTCGGACGTTGTGTTCGGCTCGCGCACGTTACGCGAATTGCGCGACTGGGAATGGTCGGCGCGCCTCGCAGGTGTCGGCATTCAGCGGCTCGAATTCTCCACGGCCGTCTCGCGCGAGGACTTCGAGGATTTTCTCGTGGTCGCGTTGGCGCGCCTCGGGCTAGGCAGCACGCCGGACGTCATGTCGGCTGCGGCGCGCATCGAGCGGCCATCCGGCGTGCGCTTCGGAATGCTGAGCGTGCGTGGCACAGCTGTGTCGACGACCGGCGTGCACGAAGCGGTCACCACGCTGGGTGACGGGCCGTACTCGCTGTCCGAAGAAATCGAGACTGTCGAGTGGCTGCACGAGGAGGTGCTGCAGGGCCAGCACGTCGAGGCGGGCGAGGCCGACGCTGTCGTGCGCTCGCTCGCGCTCGCGATGCACGCGAATCAAGGGCTCAAGATCCCGCTGCTTCAGCTGACGCGCTACGACCAATACACGACGACGCACTCGCTCAACGTCTCGGTGCTCGCCATGGCGTTGGGCGAGCGGCTCGGGCTCGCGCGAAACGAAGTGCGTGCGATCGGCGTTTCCGGACTACTGCACGACCTGGGCAAGGTGCGCATCCCGCCGGAAATTCTGCAGAAGCCCGGGCGCCTCACTGAACTGGAATGGGAGGTCATGCGTCGTCACCCCGAGGATGGCGCGCGACTGATTCTCGCGAACGAAGCGATCCCGGAGCTCGCCGCTGTCGTCGCCTTCGAGCACCACATCATGCTCGATGGCGGAGGCTACCCGCATCGTCGCAAACCGTGCGATTGTCACACAATCAGCAAGATCGTGCACGTCTGCGATCTGTATGACGCGCTGCGTACGAACCGCCCGTATCGTCCAGCGTGGTCGTCTGAAAAGGTGCTGCGCTACATCGAGGAGCGAATCGGCACGGAGCTCGACGCCGACGCGGCCAGAGTCTTCGTCCAGCTGATGCGCGAGAACGAGGCGATCGAAGTCCCGTTCGACGAGGCCGCACCGATCGAACGTTAGGCGATATACTGGCGCCGCCCAAGGATCAAAGAATTCGCTTGCTGTTAAAGTGCTCGGCTTGTTGGTGCGGCCGGCACTTCCTCACGTGCCGATGGCGCATCGGGGGTAAAGTCTTCGCCCGGATTGATGAAGCGATCGTGCTCCAGCCCGTACTGCCGATCGTACAGCTGGCGGTAGCGGCCACCTAACGCGAGCAGCTCGCGATGCGTGCCGCGCTCCACGATCTCTCCGGCCTCGAGCACGAGGATCTGATCAGCGCTCTCGATCGTCGAAAGACGGTGCGCGATAACGAACGTCGTACGGCCCTGCCGCAGCGAGCGCAAACCATCGCGGATCATCGCTTCGCTCTCGCTGTCCAGGCTCGATGTCGCTTCATCCAGAATGAGAATGCGAGGGTCAGCCAAAATCGCACGCGCGATCGCCACGCGCTGGCGCTGACCACCCGACAGCTTGACGCCGCGCTCGCCCACAACGGTGTCGTAGCTCTTCTCGAATTTCTCGATGAACTCATCCGCATGCGCGATGCGCGCGACTTCGCGGATCTCAGCGTCGGTTGCTGCGGGTCGCGAGTACGCGACGTTCTCGCGAATGGTACCATCGAACAGAAAGTTGTCTTGCATAACGACGCCGAGGTTGCGCCGGTAGTCCGGCAAGCGCAGTGAGGTGAGATCGCGGCCATCGATCTTGACGCGTCCGGTCGTCGGCTTGTTGAACGCCATCACGAGACCGATGAGCGTGCTCTTCCCTCCCCCGCTGGACCCCACCAACGCCGTCGTCGTCCCCGGTCGCGCATGAAACGAGACGCGGCGCAGCACCGGCGTGTTCTCGACGTATTCGAAGGAAACGTCTTCGAAGGCGACATCGCCCTGCACTTCCTCCACGCTCTCGCGCGTCGCGGTGTCCGACGTTTCCGGGATCGTGTCGCGGATCTCCCGTATGCGATCTAGCCCCGCAAAGGCTTCCGTGATCTGCGTGCCGATCGATGCGATCTGCACGAGCGGCGCGGCCACGAGTCCGATGAAGAAGATATACATCACGAGATCGCCTAACGTCATCGTCCCGGCCAGAATCGCGCGGCCGCCGAAGACGATGAGCAGCACGCCGATCGCACCCGCGATCACCGTCGTCGCGGCCCCCACGAGCGACGTCGCCGTGATCGTCTTCGCGATGTTCTTGAAGAGGCGTTCCACGCCTTCAGTGAAGATCCCCTTCTCGCGTTCCTCCGACGTATAGACCTTCACAATGCGAATCCCGCCGATCGTCTCGGCGAGCCGACCCGATACCTCGGCGTTGATGACCGAGCGCTCGCGAAACACCGGACGCAGCCGCTTGAAGGCGTAGGCCATCATCGCGCCGAAGCCTAACAAGACGACGATTGTGAACGTCGTCAGGCGCCAGTTGAGGTAGAACAAGACGCCCAGCGCGATGATGGCCGTCATGGCACCGCCGCACAGCTGGATCAATCCAGTGCCGACGAGATTTCGAATGCCTTCGGCATCGCTCATGATGCGCTGGATCAGCGCACCTGTTTTCGTGTTGTCGAAGTATCCAACAGGGAGCGTCAGCACGTGCGCCTGCACAGCACGGCGCATGTCCGTGATGGCCCGCTGCGCGGCGACGCTCACAACCTGCGAGAGTGAAAACGCCGTGATAGCCTGAATGAGTGTCGCGCCGCCGGCCGCGAGAGCGAGCGGCACGAGCAGCTCAGCGCGCCCTTTGCCAATCACTTCATCGATCAGGTACTTCGAGCTTCCCGGCAAGACGAGTCCGCTAAGCCGGTTGACGAGCATTAGGGTGAATCCAATGCCGAGCGATCGCCTGTGCGCCCATATCAACTCGCGCGATTCGGCCCACGCGCGAGAAAAGTTGATCTGCTTCTTCTTGTCAGGCTTGCCTGACGCGTTTTCTGGCTTTGCTGACGTGCTCATGAGGTTAGGCGATGCGCGAGAATGAACATAAACGGCTCGCGTCGTGATGGGGCGCGCTGTTGCCCGCCAGACAGTTCCCATACAGCTTCTAGCGCAGCAATAGGATGCGCGATACTCCCCCTCCCCCAACCGCATATAGCCGCGCCTCCGCCGAGCCGTCGCGGACTGCAACTCGTCAGGTTGCAGATCGAGCAGACGACATGGAGCGCCTGAACCGCGCTGCGGCTCGAGCCAACGCCCTGCAGCACATAACCGAGGAGCTTGCACGGCCTATCGAGTATGTCGAGGTCGTGGAAGCGATCGTGCGTGCGAGTGTGCACGCGCTGGGAGCGCGTGCCGGCGCCGTGTTCGAGTGGGAGCCCGAGCCACCGGCGTTCCGACTCGCCTGTGCGTTCAACCACTCGCCCGACGTCCTGTCTCAGCTCGATCGCATTCCGGCTGACGACCGCGCGCTCGAAGCCGCGGGCGTTCAGAACGGCGAACCGATCGTTTTCGAGACGCACGCCGTCTTCCAACGCTCGTTCCCGCGCCTCGCTGCCATCGGCGCCGAAGTGGAAACGCGCATTCTGCTACCGTTGCGCGCCACGCACGACTTGATCGGCATCCTGGCCCTCTCGCTAGGCGTCGAGCGCGGCGTGTCACCTAACGAACGGGCGTTCGCGCGTGCCGTCGCGCGGCAATGCTCGCTGGCTCTGGAACGGGCGCGTTTGTATCAGGGCGAACAACAAGCCCGCGCCCTCGCTGAATCGGCGACAGTCCGTCTCGAAGAAGCGCTCGATGCAATGAGCGATCAGCACTTCGTTTGCGACGCCGAGGGACGCTACGTGCGCTTCAATCGCGCTGCGCGTGACTTCCTGCGTCGGAACGGCTACGACCCCGAAGAGTTGGTCGGCAAGGTCATGTGGGAGGAGTTCCCGCTGCTGGTGGGCGGGCCAATGTATCACGCCGTGCAGCGCGCGCTGAAAGACGGAATCTCCGCGTCGTTCGACGCGCGCAGCCGCTATGCAACCTCGTGGTACGAAGGTCACGCGTATCCTGTCGGCGAGGGGATCGCCGTCTACGCCCGCGATGTAACAGAGCGTCGTCAGGCAGACGAGGCGAATCAGTTCCTCGCCGATGCCAGCTCCGCGCTCGCGCAGTCGCTGGAGCCTGATCTCGCGATTGCTGAGATCACGCGTGGGCTCGTCCCTGCATTCGCCGACATCTCTGCCGTGTTCGTGCGCGGCGACGACGGGCGCGTGCGTCCCGTGGCGTACGCGGGTGACGCCGACGTGGTGCAGCAATTGTGGGACAAGGAGCGACGCCGTGCCTTGGCGACCGTGCCGTCGCATCCAGTGCATCGCGTGCTCGCGGATGGGGCGTCTGTGTTGCTCGAAGACGTCACGCCGGAAGCCGTCAGCCGGATCGCCCCAGGCGTTCCGCGCCTCGTCGATCTCGCGCTCGAATTAGGCGTAACGAGCCTGCTGTTCGTGCCGCTGACGGCGCGGGGACGCACGTTAGGCGTTCTCGGTGTCGCCACGACGGGCGAGCGGCGCCGATTTACCTCGCGCGACCGGGAGCTGGCCGAAGAAATCGCGCGCCGCTCGGCGATTCACCTGGACAATTCGCGCCTGTTCGCCGCCGCCGA